>JAADGP010000136.1 GCA_013152315.1 FCB group bacterium | reverse complement strand
AAAATTGGGTTTCCGTTTTTCAATAAATGCTTTTGTCCCTTCCTTTTGATCTTCGGTGCCGAAGGTGAAACCGAATAAATGAGACTCATAGACCATACCGTCGGACTGTGTCATTTCCAGTCCCCGTTGAATTGCATCCAGTGATAAACGGACGGCCACGGGACTGGCTTTTAATATATCTTTTGCCAGTTGTAACGCCTTCTCGTGTAATTGTCCCTGCGGGACAACATAATTGACAAGTCCGAATTCTTTTGCCTCCCGGGCGTCAATGGTGTTGCCGGTAGTGATCATTTCGATTGCTTTTCCTTTCCCCACCAGTCGGGGAAGTCTTTGGGTGCCTCCCCAGCCGGGGATTAACCCTAATCGAACTTCGGGTTGTCCGAAGTGGGCGTTTTCGGCCGCGATCCGAATATGACAGGCAAGGGCAATCTCGCAGCCCCCTCCTAACGCGTAACCGTTTATTGCGGCAATGACCGGTTTGGGAAATCGTTCAATCAGATTGGTAAGATCCTGACCTTTGCGGGCAAAATCCAGGCCTTCCGGGGTCCCGAAATGCGACATCTCTTTGATGTCGGCGCCCGCTATGAAAGCTTTTTCACCGGCACCGGTAATAATAACGGCACCTACGTCATTGTTCGATCGTAAAGAACGGAAGATATTTTTTAATTCATCAATAATATCACTGTTAACGGCATTTAGCGCCTCCGGCCGATCAATTGTAATTACACCGATGCCATCCGAAATTTCTTGTTTGACACAATTCATGTTTCCTCCGCTATCTTCATTGGTTAGTCTTTTCATTGGTTGGATTTTTACTTTTAAACCGAAATATAGAGGTGAAAATTAACGATATTTACTTTGAATTGATTGATAAATGTCCGTGATGATAAATAATCGGAATACGAAATCGTAAATATTTATTGCACAACAGGGATTTTTCTCAGAGAATAGTCCCTGTAAAATGTTGAGCGTGTATAATCGGATTATCAGCGAATGGTAATATCCCCACTTGCGGAACTGATCGTTACCGTTTTCCCGCCCCCACGAACTCCACCTGTTAATTGATTGTCTTTTATTTTTCCGGTGACAGTAACCGGGAGGGAGATATCGATGTCCCCGGATCCGGTTTTTGCCTCCAGATTGAACCCGATGTCGGTGGATATTTTAACATCGATATCCCCTGAGGCCGCGTTTATTTTCCAATCTGAATTCGGCGCGCCGAATATATCGATATCCCCACTTGCCGAAGTGGCTTTCAGAGCGCTGCGCGCTCCGGATATGTCAATCTCGCCCGAAACGGTTGAAATTGTAACCGGATTATTATCATTCATGCGTATTTCCACATCGCCACTTGCGGTTGATATTTCCAGTGGTCCGGTGACCCGCTTACAATCGATATCGCCACTGCCGGTTTTTGCTTCAAACTTCCCGGCAATACCCAAACCGGAAACATCGCCACTGCCGGTGGTTATTTTTACCGTGCCGGTAATGTTGAATAATTCCACATCCCCGGAACCGGTTGCGATCTCAATCGGCCCGTTTAACCCATTATTAACGATATCTCCCGAGCCGGTCCCGATATAGACGGAAATTTTTCGTGGCACACTGATTTTATAATCCACGTATAATTCCCGTTTGAGATCACGATCTATTTTTTCAATATTCACACTGGAATTATCATACGTTACCGGTGGGTTTTTAACGATTTTGGCGGCAACCGTTTCCAATTCTTTGTTAAACCAATTGTTTATCGTTTTGGCGCGGATTACTCCATTAACCGTGATTTTATTTGTGTTATCCGAATTAATGGTAATATCGCCGGACCAGGTTTCGACCAGCAATTTTGTGTGCTCGTTTACTTGAAAGGTTTTGGTGAATTCACCGATTTGTTTTTGGGCGTAACCTACCGTAATCATTAATACGATCAGGGTTATGCCCCGCATGATAAACGATAATAATTTTCTATTATGCATGTTGATACCTCTTCCTTTAAAATATGGCAATAAGTAATAAGACTATCGATTAACCAAATAGTTGTCAGGTTAAGATTGTAAGGTTGGAAGGCGGCGGAAGAATTATACGATCTTTTAAGGCAATGATTTTGCACGTATATGACAACAATCATTTTTCCCCGGATGAATAATTCGGTTTAAATTAGATCATGGCACGGGTTGCAGTTTCGCGGAAAGATTTCGATTTTTGGACCACAATTCATACGCGCTGGAGTGATATGGACGGTCTGCGTCATATTAATCATGCCGCTTATCTATCGTATATGGAAACCGCCCGTCTCGATTATTACTTATACCTGGGTTTTGCTCCTGAAAGATGGGATGAGGAAGAGAGCACGATATTGGCGTCGATGCAAGTCGATTATATCGGGCAAGTTACCCATCCGGCGGTCTTGGAAGTCGGCCAACGGATCTCGAGAGTGGGGAATAAAAGCTTCGATATTCTGACTGCCGTATTTAGGGAGGGGGAAGAAACCCCCATTGTCCAGGCGAATTTTACTTTGGTGGCTTTTAATTATAAGGCCGGCCGATCAATACGGGTCCCCGATGTGTTTCGCAGCCAATGTCATTGAAAGCAATAAGTTTACGGGATGTATTACCGGCCGATTGTGTGGCGGAAGGTTTAATAGATCGTCTGGCATATGCCCATGATGCCAGTATTTACCGTTACGTTCCCGAGGCCGTAGTCCGGCCCGCCAATGAAGAACAGGTAATAAAATTACTTGCTTTTGCAAGGCGACAGGGGAAATCGGTTACCTTTCGTACCGGAGGAACATCGCTTTCCGGACAATCCGTAACCGACGGCATTATTGCCGAGACGGTACGGGATTGGAAAACCTACCAAATCCTTGACGGCGGGGCCGCAATAAAGCTCGAGCCGGGTATTGTCGGGGAGTATGCCAATCGTTTGTTGCATCCTTATTGTCGACGCATCGGCCCGGATCCGGCGTCCATAAAAGCGGCAATGATCGGGGGAATCGTTTCCAACAATGCTTCCGGGATGGCCTGTGGAATTCAAAATAATTCCTACCATACGCTACGATACATTCGTTTTATCCTGGCCAATGGGAATACGTATGACACCGGTATAAAACAGGATTATGATCGTTTTGTGGTGGTGGAATCCGAGTTGGCGGCAGGGTTGGCGGATTTACGGCAACACATTTTACGTGATCAACAAATCGCCGACCGAATCCGATATAAATATCGATTAAAAAACACGTTGGGCTATTCCATAAACGCTTTCCTGGATTATGAACACCCGTTGGACATTTTCAGTCATCTTCTAATCGGTGCCGAAGGCACACTGGCGTTTATTTCCAACATTACTTTGAACACCATTCCGGATCCTCCATGTAAAACAACCGGGTTGTTGCTTTTTGAATCCATGAAGACCGCCTGCGCCATAATTCCCACCCTGAAAGAGTTGGGGGCCGAGGCGGTGGAATTAATGGATTATGCTTCTTTATCCACGGCCCGCTATGTCCAGGACCCGCCTTACGATTTTTCGGCGATTAAACCGGGGTCGGGCGCTCTGTTGTGCGAGTTCCAGGGGGAAACCAACTCCAGGCTGATTGATGCCGAGAAAGCGGTAGTTGACAAATTACCGGATTACCGGGGGGAGGTTATCGGTGGTTTCCGGTTCGATGACCGGGAACGCTCCAAACTGTGGCGGATACGCAAGGGGCTATATCCCACCGTAGGGTCGCTACGTCGTACCGGAACCAGTGTTATTACCGAGGATATCTGCTTTGATATTGAACATCTGGCCGAGGCCGTGATTGATTTGCAACA
>JAADGP010000011.1 GCA_013152315.1 FCB group bacterium | reverse complement strand
CTGTGGCTCAACAAACCGGTTATCCCAGGTAAACCGCCACTACACCGGCAATCGTGCTTAACTTCAATATCCGGGCGGCCGTCTTCGCCGTGGCATCATCGGGAAACCTGACAAATTTATAGACGATATACAGCAACGGAATTTCAACTCCCAATATCAAAACAAGCAAATATCCCTGGCCATAGTATTGGAGCCAATAGGGCACAATAGCGCCAAAACCAATCATAAACGTTAGCACAATGGAAAGAATAATCGCTTGTTTGAGCCCGGCTACCAGGGGGAAGGTGCGTAACCCGGCCTTCCGGTCCCCTTCATAATCAGCAATATCTTTCACCAGTTCTCTTACCAGGGTCAGCCCGAAAGCCAACAAGGCCGGGACTACCAGGGGACGTACTTCCGCAAATGCCGCTCCGGAAAAAACAAAGGTTAACCCCAAAATAAACGAAACGACTACGTTCCCGATTAAAGGCAGGCCTTTCAATTTCCAACTGTAAACAATCATCAACGGCAAAGCAATGCCAAGGGCCAGTAACCGGGCCAGGGGCGGCAGCATAAACGCAAATCCACTGCCGGCAACAAACAGGAATACCGACATGAACAGCGCGGTATCGCGCTTTACCAGTCCCCGGCTCAGGGGGCGCGAGGGACGATTGATCAAATCGACTTCATAGTCGAAATAATCATTTATGGCATTGGCGGCCGCATTGTAACACACCACCACCAGGACGGTGAACAAAAGCGTCCCGGCCTGATGCGCCTTTCCCAGAATTGCCGCGCTGACAAAAACCGCAAACGCGCCCGTTACTAAATTCAACGGCCGCAACAATTTGATATGTGCCCGGAAACGTTCCATAACAGGGTTACCCTCCAATACAAGAAAATACGAAAAAAACATTGTGGGTGCACTACAAGCAACCTTAAAAGATTTAACTGCCCGGAAATTACAAAGACCTGGAAAATTGTGTTGCTGTACTATTAAAAGATTCCCGGTCTGCAAATTGTCAAAACAAATTATTGCAAAAAAAAGGTGAGAGGTTTTAAATTCTTATTAAGAATGAGTCTCAATTACATAACGGTTTCTTTGCATTTAAGGGGATCAAAATGAAAAATACCAATCTTCATAAAGTTACCATAGATAAAATATTTAAACCGCTTCTCTTGATTGGCTTACTGCTGATCAATGTTGCCTTCCTTGTTTCGGCCACCACCTCCGCTAAAACAAACCACTTTTTCAAGGGGAGTGGCAGTGTAAGTGGCAATATTACGAATATGGAAACCGGCCAGTCCCTTCCGATGGCAAATATCATTATTGAAGGCACGAGTATCGGCACTGTCTCCGATAGAAACGGCGAATTTTTCATCAGTAATGTTGTTCCGGGTGAATATAATCTGGTCGTTTCGATGATCGGCTATGTGCCGGAATCAAAAAGAATCGTCGTTAAGACCAATGAAAACGTGAGGGTAATCTTTAAGATGAAGGAAACTCCGATTGAAATGGGAAGCATCGTAGTAACCGGCACTCGCACACCCCGTTTTATTAAGGATATTCCCTTGCGGACAGAAGTCCTGACTTGCCGGGCAATTGAAGACAAAGATGCGGGGAATATTTATGAAGCGCTGGACGGACTACCCGGAATCCGGGTGGAACAACAATGCCAGTTCTGTAATTTCAGCATGATCCGTATGCAGGGCTTGGGCGCCAATCATACCGAACTCCTGCGCGATGGTCAGCCCATATTTTCAGGACTTGCAAACGTATACGGGTTACAACAAATAAGTACCGCCGATATTGACCGGATAGAAATTGTAAAGGGCGCCGGATCCGCGCTTTACGGCAGTAATGCTATTGCCGGTGCGATTAACATTATCTCAAAAGCACCCGGTTTTTATCCGGAAGCCCGGGTGGGAATCGAGATGGGTAGCTATAATACCGATCGCTTTGATTTTACGGCTTCCATCAGGAAAAACGATTTTGCGATGACACTATTTACCTGGAAATCCAAGGGTGACGCGATCGATGAAACCCGTGATGGTTGTTCGATTGATGAAGTGCGTGGGCGGGACGGTATTTCCGACCGTGTTCGGACCGAGAATATAAATGCCGGATTCAATATCTTTATTGATAACCTCCTGGACAATGATCAATTGGTATTTCGCGGCAGATATATTAATGAACTGAGACAAGGTGGTGAATTGTCGGACAATCTTTTTGAGAACCCCTTCACCTCAGGAACGGAACGGATTATTACCGATCGCTACGAGTTACAAAGCAATTACAGCAAACATTTCCAAACAGGTTTGGAATTGAATGTGAATCTGGCTCTGACAAACCATCGGCGAAATGCAACCAACGATACTTTTCTTGACGATTATAAGAGGGTATATGGTAAACTACCACCGGTAGATATCCTGCGTCCTTACATGGCCACGGGAAACCTGTATTCTTTGACGGCCAATGTAACAAGGTCGTATCTCCTAAACCACCGTTTGCTGGTTGGCGTTCAACACCGGTTGAATGGTTTGGAAGAATCGGGGAAATATCTTGATCCGCAAAGCGGTGAACCATACACCTCATATAGCGATAAAAACGCGGAAGAATTTGGTGTCTATTTTCAGGATGAATACAACGTAACCTGTAATCTTGAATTAGTTGCCGGGGTACGATTCGACCTTCACCATTCCGAAGATATTTTTCGCGGTTCCGGAAACGTAACTCCCGGTGGCGTGGAACCGGCGCGCTTTGACAACCGCTCCATCAGCCCACGGTTTGCTTTTAAGTATCATATTACACCTGAATTAACCATTCGCGGCAGTGCGGGTACCGGTCATCGGGAACCATATGGTTTCTCGGAAGATCTGCACCTTTGCAGTGGTTCTCCACGTGTCTGGAAGGGTTCGAACCTGAAACCCGAAGAATCAAAAAGCGCGAATTGCTCGCTCGATTATTACGGTAACAAAACCTCTCTTGGAATTAACGCCTATTACACGATTTTACAGAATGCGATCGGATTTGTCGATGCCGATGAAGCGGTTTCGCGGCTGGGCTATACCTATGAATGGCGCAATATCGACGATGTTGTTGTCCGTGGCGTGGAATTATCATGTAACGCTGCCATCACCGGAAACTTTGGTTTGGCGATTGACCTGGCAATCAACGACGGAAAATACAACTCTTGTCGCGAAGACTGGAGAGGAACGAAATACTACAAAATAAGTCGATACGTTTCCCGTTTCCCGGCGACGGTTGGCGGAGTCAGAATTGATTACGAACGACATGGATGGGATTTTATGGTACGAGGTGATTATACCGGAAGCATGTACATAGACTACTTTCAGGAAAGTAGAGACCCAACCAAAATCAAAAAGACAGAACCGTTTGTTACTGTGGACATGAAAATCAGCAAAATGTTGAAAATGGTAAAAGTTTATGCCGGTGTAAAGAATCTTACGGGATACATTCAGCCGGAAAGACACATCGACGACGCGGCCTTTATGTACGCACCCTTATATGGCCGGATTTGCTACTGTGGGATGAATTTATCGTTGAAATGACGGAATTGATATCACGTTTCTTTCGTAATCACCGTCGGTGTAACAGCCTGGACCGGTGAAATCTAAATTTTAGTATGCTTGGTAACCCGTACCTTCAATACCCGTTCGTCACCGTTGTAATCGGCAATCAATTCCGGTTCGGAAAAGCACTTTCCTTTAAACAACTCCGCCGCCTTTCGCGCGGGTGGTCGCCCAGACCCACTTCCAGTACCAGGTATCCCCCATCTCTTACTAATTCAGGCGCCACTTCCGACAGGCGGCGATAAAAGCTGAATCCATCATTGTAGTCCGTCAGGGCCAGGTGTGGTTCAAAGTCCACTACATCTTTCATTAAAGCGCCCATTTCATCAACGGTAACATAGGGTGGATTGGAAACCACGATATCGAACGGACCGTCCACCGGCGACTTTAAAAAATCCACTTGCAAAAAACGGACGTTGGTAATTTTCAGTTGTTGAGCATTCAATCTGGCCACTTCGAGGGCCTCCGCGGAAATATCGAGTGCGGTAATCCTGGCCTGCGGCAATTCATGCGCCACCGCCAGGGCGATACATCCGGAGCCGGTTCCCACGTCCAGAATACGTGGATTTTCCTGGTTACCGGCGGCATGGATCACCACGTCCACCACCCGTTCGGTTTCGGGGCGCGGAATCAACACACTGGGATTCACGGTAAATTTTAGTCCGTAAAACTCCGCTGTACCGGTAATGTATTGCAATGGTTCCCGTTTTAGGCGTCGTTTTACCCAACTGCGCAGAGTGTCCAACTGGGATTTGTCGAGCGGTTCTTCGAAACGCAGGTAAAGATCGATCCGACTACAGTTCAACAGATCCCGGAGCAGCCATTCAATCTCCCGGCGAGGATACTCAAAGCCGTGGGTCGCGAAATATTCCTCCGCCCAATGGATCAGGTCAATTACCCGCCAAACTTTCCTTTCTGCGCGGGCCGGGGACATCGGTTACTCAGCCATTAACTTGGCTTGCTGGTCCGCCAGGCGCAGGCGTTCGATCAGCTCATTCAAATCGCCGTCCAGAATGGCTTCCAATTGATAGGAAGTATAATTGATCCTATGATCTGTGAGACGTCCCTGGGGAAAATTGTACGTCCTGATCTTTGCCGAACGGTCACCCGTGGAAACCAGCGACTTTCGGACCTGCGCCCGCTCCCGGGCGAGTCTTTCCTGTTCCAGGGCCAGCAACCGGGAACGGAGAACTTTCATGGCCGCGGCCCGGTTTTTATGCTGCGATTTTTCGTCCTGACAGGTAACTACCAACCCGGTGGGGAGATGCGTAATGCGGATCGCCGACTCGGTTTTGTTCACATGTTGCCCGCCGGCCCCGCTGGCACGGAAAGTGTCGATTTTCAGATCAATATCCTTAACCTCCACATCGGCTTCTTCCGCTTCCGGGGAGTACGGCCACTGTAGCCGCGGAGGTGTGTACCCGACCGCCGGCCTCCGTTTTCGGCACGCGCTGAACGCGATGAACTCCGCTTTCATATTTCAATTTTCCGTAGGCGCCCTCCCCTTCCACTGAAAAAACAACTTCCTTAAATCCCCCGATGCCGGTCTCATTCATGGCCATTACATTATAGCGCCAATGAGACCGCTCGGCAAAACGGGTGTACATACGAAACAGGTCGGCGGCGAACAAGGCGGCTTCCTCGCCGCCGGTGCCGGCCCGGATCTCAACAATGGTATTCCGACTGTCGTTGGGATCTTCGGGCAACATTAATACTT
>JAADGP010000073.1 GCA_013152315.1 FCB group bacterium | reverse complement strand
GATCCCGGATGGCGGGAGGTGGAAGTGGATACGTCACGGGATTTTTCCGAATGGCTGCAAGAGTTCGAAACCAATCGCACGAAGGCGGACTCATCCGCCAGACGAATAGTGAGTTTCCATGCTGAGAATGTCCACGATTTTGCCTGGATCGCGTCTCCGTCCTTTTTGTACGAACACGGCTCGTGGAACGGTATCGATGTCCATGTTCTGTACAATCGGGTCAATGGGGAGAAATGGTCCGGGGTTGTACGTAAGCGATCGGAACGGGCCCTGGAGTGGTTGTCGACCAAGTTCGGGATGTACCCGTATCCCCAGGTGACGGTAACCGATCGTCTGCGCGGCGGCGGGATGGAATATCCGATGCTGGTTATGAACGGCAGTGAACGTGAAGGACTTATTGTGCACGAAATCGGACACATCTGGTTTTATGGAATACTGGCGAATAATGAGGTTGACGAAGCCTGGTTGGACGAAGGCTTTACTTCTTTCCAGACAAAATGGTATCTGGAGAGCCGGTACCCCAAAGGTATTGATTTCATTTCCACCGACTACTACAGGCCCTATCAACGGAAATTTTGGCGTTTCGCTTCCATGACGGAAAACAATCAATGGTACGCGATTCGGTTTATTACCAGTGGACAGGACGAACCCATAAGTCGTTCTTCCTATTTGTTCGACAACGGTACCGCCTATCGAATGAATGCCTATACCAAGCCGGCGTTAATGTTGGATGAATTGCGGTATGTGCTGGGGGATTCTTTATTTCTGAAAGGTATGCAGACGTATTTTGAGCGCTGGATGTTAAAGCACGTGAATGAGCAACGATTCGTGTCCGTAATGGAGGAAGTAACGGGCCGGCAACTGGATTGGTTCTTCAACGGCTGGTTGCACGATACGCAGATTCTTGATTATGGGATACAGTCCTGGGAAAGGGAAAAAATATCCGGTGACAACTGGAGAGTAACTTTAACGATTCGTAATCTTGGCCAGCGATTCTTACCGCTGGAGATCGAAACGCAGTTGAAGGATGGTTCGGTCGTTCGTAATTCCTGGAAGAATCATCTGTGGCGTTTTAAGGATACGTTCAGTTACACGGTTCCGTCAAAACCGGTTCGGGTGGTTTTGGATCCGGACGTGCGAACGCTGGACGTGGATTATCGGAATAATGTTACCGGGGGATTGAAAGGGGAGTGGGTTTTTCGTTGGCCGGGCATGTATTACAATCCCCGCGACCGTTATGTATTTCGCTGGTCGCCGTCCATGCCTTATCACGAAAAAGACGGTTTCATGCCGGGATTGTTTATTTCGAGGGATTACGGACCGTGGGAACAGACCAATGTTAAGGTGAATTACGCGCTTGCGTCGCAAAGGATCTACTGGTCGGTTGACGGTTACCGCGGATCGCCCCATAGCCCTCTTAATATTTATTTGAGATATTATGCCCATGATAACGGCGGTGTCGACGGATTCGGCGCCAGTCTCGTGCGGCGCTGGACACGGAAATACGGAATTCCGCCTCGTCATCGCTGGGCGGCGGGATTTTATCTCAGTAATGCCAAAGACACAAGCCGCACGAATTTATATGATCCCGGGGTCGTAACCGTTCTCTATAGTAAATACAGCGTGGATATTGAGTCCAACAACCTGAAGTTCGAAGTGTCGGCCGCCCCCGGGGGGTGGTCCGATTGGACTTTCAGCCGGGTAACGACAACGGTGAATAGCGATTTTTCTCCGGGTAAAATGGGAATACGAAACCGCTTTTTGGCCGGGTTCATGTGGTCCGATTCGGTTGGGGTCCCGAGCCAGGAAAGATATACCATCGAGGGGGCCGGGTCCGGTGACCAGTATGAGCGGCCTTATTTGCGTGATGAGTCCAGCTTGTATGGATTTACCGCATTGCGAAATCGCTATCACTTAGCGGGGGACGCGAATCTCCGGGGCTATATCGGGAAGGGATATGTCGGAGTTGAGAAAGTCATTGCCAACAGTATTGAAGCTTATTACCAACCGGGCATTTCCTTTCTCAATGTGGAAGTGGCCGGGTTTTTTGATGGCGGCGTCTTATGGGGCAGCGAGTTTGCCCAGAACGATAACGGTTTTAAGGGGGATTTTCTCGCCGATGCCGGCATTGGATTCCGTTTTTCAAAAGAAATCGTGAAAAAACGATTCTACCTGCGAATTGATTTCCCGTTCTGGATAAGCAGACCGGAGGAAGGGGAAAACAACTTTGATCTCACCCGCTGGGTTATCAGTTTTGAGAAAGGAATTTAAGGACAAAATAAATTCGCGGTAAAACAGCCGGTTAATCCGAATTGTTCTTTTACCCCGGCCGGTGGATAATCAGGATTAAGGCTAAACAGCCCCGATTGTTGCGGGGCTGTTTTGCTTAGGAACCTTTCGGTTTAATTCGCATAGAAGGGACGAAAATTATAGGAGCTTCTGATGCGAAAATCGATATTATGGGTTGCTGTATTATTTACCGGTTATGTCTACGCACAAAATTCGGTTGTTAATCAATTCAGCCAGGCTTTCGCGAACGTTGCCGAAAAGGCCAATCCGGCGGTGGTGACAATCCTGACCCAAAAAGTTTATAAAGTCAATCAAATGCATGCTCCCCGCACACCATTTGATGATTTCTTCCAATTTTTTCCCAAGAATTTTCCCGAACAGGAATTTTACGGACATGCCTTAGGTTCCGGAGTGATCGTTGACAGCAAAAAAGGCTATATCCTTACGAACCATCACGTGATCGCCGACGCCGATGAAATCGATGTTAAGTTGATGGACAAACGGGTGTTTAAAGCAAAGATCGTAGGTTCCGATCCCAAGTCCGATATCGCGGTATTGCAGATCGACGGGAAGGACCTGTCCGAATTGAAATTGGGGGATTCGGATAAATTACGGGTCGGTGAGTGGGTTTTGGCGGTAGGCAGTCCCTTTTCCGCTAATTTAAGTCATACCGTGACGGCAGGTATTGTAAGCGCCCTGGGTCGCAGCAATATCATTTCGGGAGTAAATAATTACGAAGATTTCATCCAGACCGATGCCGCGATTAACCCCGGGAACAGTGGGGGCGCTTTGCTTAATCTGAAAGGTGAATTGATCGGTATTAACACGGCAATCGTCACCGGCGGATTTGAAAAAGCGAATCGGGGAGTCGGGTTCGCCATACCATCCAACATGGCCAGGAAAGTAATGAATGATCTCATTACTAAAGGATATGTGGTGCGCGCCTGGTTGGGGGTGTATATCCAGGAAGTGGAAGATAAATTGGCGCGCGCGCTGGATTTGGACACGCGCGACGGAGCCTTGGTGACGAAGGTTGTGGAAGACAGCCCGGCCGAGAAAGCCGGCCTCAAAGAGGGCGATGTGATTATCCGATTTAATGGTCAACTGATTAAAGATCCCTCTCATTTGAAAAATATCGTTTCCTCCACGCCCCCGGGGACCAAAAGTGAAGTAAAAATAATTCGCGATGGTAAAGAGAAAACTTTAAAAGTCGTGTTGGAAGAATTGCAACAGGATAAGGAACAGTTTGCGGCGAGTACAAACCACGATGATCGTAATTTCGGTTTGCAGGTGCAGGATTTGACACCGGCGTTGGCAAAACAGTTCGGCCTTGATTCCGATCAGAGGGGTGTCATCGTAACCAACGTAGAGGTAAGCAGCGCCGCTTATAAAGCCGGGATAAGGGTCGGTGATTTGATTACGCGTGTGGGGAAAAAGAATATTTCTTCCAAAAAAGAATTTAAAAAAATGATTAAAACGGCTCAGAAACAGGATACCATTCTGTTGCTGGTGAAAAGAAAAAACGGTGTTTCGCGTTTCTACGCGCTGGATATCGAAGATTAACCTACCTGATAAAAGTCTAAAGAAGCTCCCTTCTCCGGGGGCTTTTTTATTAACCGGTAAGGTCCTGCATTCGGCAATCGTCGATAAGATGGGGAAAGCGGTTAATGGAACCCAGTCGGCGGCCCGCTTAGCGATTATTATTTTCTATTGATTTCGGGTTATCCCGGAACTGTTAAAATCTCATCCTGTATAGTTTGGCATAGATGGGTTTATCTACCTAACTTTACTAACTGTATCATCCCTATTTTGCACAATATACTTTAGGCGAAGATGGCAATAAAGAAAGTAAATCCGAAAGTTGATTTTATCGCTCTGGAACACCGCGTTCTGGACTTCTGGGCGAAAAACCG
>JAADGP010000044.1 GCA_013152315.1 FCB group bacterium | reverse complement strand
TCGTCCGGTGAAAATGGTGTACCGCCGCCGCGACGATGTGCAACTTACCAGTAAACGTCACCCGTTCACGATGCACTATAAGGTGGGTGTCCGTAAGGACGGAAAGCTGGTGGCGGCCGAAATCACGCTGGAAGAAAATGCCGGAGCCTACGCCACATTATCCACGGTTGTCTCGTACCGGGCCACGATGCAGGCCATGGGACCGTACGTGGTTCCCAACGTCAGGGTACGTTCGACCGCCTATTACACAAATTCGCCTCCCACCGGCGCTTTCCGCGGATTCGGATCGCCCCAGGCCACTTTCGGTCACGAACGGATGATGGATATTATCGCCGAAAGGCTGGGCATCGATCCGGTAGAATTGCGATTGAAAAATGTTCTCCGGGCCGGGGACACAACGCTTACGGGTCAGCGAATCGACCACAGCGTGGGCGCCCGGGAAACCATATTGAAAGTACGCGAGGCGTCGCAGTGGGATCGACGGCGGAAAGAAACCACTGCCGGGTCCCGGTATCTTTACGGCCTGGGAATAGCGGCTTGCCATTACGGTAACTGTCTGGGCGCGGCAGGCTGGTCCCTGGACGGGGCCGCCGCCCGGATACAGGTCTTGCGGGACGGGTCGGTGGCCGTGGCCTATGGCTTGGTGGAAATGGGGCAGGGCGCGCTTACGGTAATTGCCCAGATGACGGCCGAAGCGTTGGGCGTACGTCCGGAGCGGGTGGTGGTTCTCCCGACGGACAGCCGGAACGTCCCGGACAGCGGGCCTTCCGTGGCCAGTCGCAACGTGGTTATGACCGGCAACGCCATCCGGGAAGCGGCGAAAAAACTGAAACCCATTTTGCTTTCAGCGGCCGGAGAATTGTTAGAGTGCTCCCCCGAACGAATTACCATAAAAAACGATGTGGTGACGGATCAAGCTACCGGAAATACACTGCAATTTCCCGAATTGGCTGAGCACCTGTTCCTGAGCAACCGGCAAATGGAAATGCTCGGTTGGTGGCATGTGCCGGAACTTGCTTTCGATGCCGAAAAAGGACAGGGCGAAGCGTATTTTACCTATTCGTATGCCGCTCATATCGCCCGGGTAAAAGTGGACACCCTTACCGGACTCATTACGGTGGAAAAGATCTGGGCCGCCCATGATATCGGCAAAGCAATTAATCCCGCCGGCCTGGAAGGCCAGGTGGAGGGCGGTACCACACAAGGCGTGGGATGGGCCGTTACGGAACATTTCCGGATTGAGGGGGGAGCGGTGAAAACATCGAATTTATCGACCTATTTGTTGCCTACAACAATGGATGTGGGTGAAGTGGAGACAATCATTGTCGAAGATCCGGAACCCCTGGGACCCTGGGGAGCGAAAGGGATCGGCGAACCGGCGATCATCCCCACGGCGGCGGCGGTAACCAACGCCGTTTCCCAGGCTTTGGGAGTGCCGTTGAATGAAATTCCGCTGACGCCGGAAAGAGTCTTGTCAATAATCAACCGGGCCGGTCCGGCTTGAAATGAGGTAATGTGCGCCGATTATTAAAAAACGCCACGATTGTTCGTCCTTATACGGCAACACCGTTCCTTGAGGATGGGTATGTCGTAATCGAGGGAGATACCATTTCTGCTGTAGGTACCGGTGTCCCCGCCGAAGCGCGATTCGACGAGGTGATCGATCTGGAGGGGAAAATCATCCTGCCCGGGATGATAAACGCCCACACGCATCTTTACTCCGCTTTGGCTTTGGGAATGCCCCCACCACGGAAACGCCCCGTGAATTTCCCGGAAATTCTGGCGCAGGTCTGGTGGAAGTTGGACCGCGCCTTGGACCCGGAATCCACCCGCGCCTCGTTTGAAGCCGGTTTATTGGAATGTTTGCGGTGCGGGGTTACCACCGTCTTCGATCATCATTCCAGTCAGAACTTTATTTCCGGTTCGTTGGATTTGCTGGTTGAAACGGCGGAAAAATTAGGGATGAACGTTTCAATGGCCTTTGAAATAACGGATCGTAACGGTCGAAAGAGATTTACGTCCGGGTTAAACGAAAATTTGTCCGCGTTCAATAATTACCAAAACCACAAATATGTCCATCCAATGCTTGGAATGCACGCTTCCTTTACGCTGTCGGATGAATCCCTGAAAGCGATTCGAACCGCGCTGGAGCCCGTTGCGAAATGGGGTATTCATATTCATGTGGCTGAGGATAAGGCCGATCAGGAAGACGTTCATTCAAGAGGTTATCGATCGATCGTAGATCGGCTGCAACGCTTCGACCTACTTAATGATGAAAGTCTGATTATTCACGGTTTGTATTTGGAGCCGGGGGATGTGGAGACGATTAAAACTTGTGGCGCCGGCCTGGTGCATAACCCGACTTCAAACGCCAACAACCGGGTGGGATTATTGGCGAATCGGGTAATCAATTTCCTGGAAGCGGGACTGGGTACGGACGGCATGCAGGCGAACATGCTGGCGGAGGCAAAGGAGGGGACCCTTATTCGCAGTTCTCATTTGGAGGGGGGCGCGGAGAGCATCGACTACGCGAAATTATTGTTTAAACACAATCCGCGAATTGCGAGCCGGTTGTTTGGTCATGCTATCGGCCTGATCGCTCCCGGATACCAGGCCGATCTCGCGATTTATGATTACCGGCCCAAGACGTTTGTGAATGAAACGAATCTCTCAGGTCACTTATTGTTCGGATGGGGGTTGCCCACGGACGTGATGACGAGAGGGAGCTTTCAAATACGGAATCAAAAATTTGTGAACGTGTCCGAGGAGGACATTCTGAGTAATGCCAGAATACAGTCGGAAAGGCTATGGCAAAAAATGGAGACCATCAGGTAAAAATTCAGAAACCAGGCAGGTGGAAAAATGATCGATTTTAACACGATATACCGACAGGCAAATAAATACCGTAAGGACATTTCCCGGTTTTTACGGGACATTATTGCCATCCCCAGCGAAAGTACCCGGGAAGAGAGGGTGATCAATCGGATCCGGGAAGAGATGGAACAGGTGGGGTTTGACCGCACGGAAGTTGACGAAATGGGAAATCTGTACGGGTTTATCGGTCACGGATCGCATCTCATCGCCATGGATGCCCATATCGATACGGTAGGCGTCGGCGATCCGGAGCTTTGGGATTACGACCCCTTCCAGGGGTACGAAGACAACGAGATTATTGTCGGACGCGGGGCGTCCGATCAGAAAGGTGGAATGGCGTCGTTGGTCTACGGCGGAAAGATTATTAAAGATTTGGGTCTGGAAGATGATTACACACTGGTCGTAACCGGGACGGTGCAGGAGGAAGATTGCGACGGCTTGTGTTGGCAATACATTATGGACAACAATAAGCTGGCGCCGGAATTCGTCGTCAGCACCGAACCGACGGCGGGGAATATTTATCGCGGGCAGCGCGGGCGCATGGAGATAAAGGTGACCACGCGGGGAATCAGCTGTCACGGTTCGGCCCCGGAGCGGGGCGATAACGCCATTTTTAAAATGGCGCCGATTCTGCTTGAGCTGCAGGAACTGCACGGGAAGCTGAAAGATCATGCTTTCCTGGGGAAAGGTTCATTGACCGTTTCGGAAATCTTTTTCAGTTCTCCTTCCCGGTGCGCGGTGGCCGATGGATGCTCGATTTCAATCGACCGTCGGCTGACATGGGGTGAAACAGCCGATACGGCCCTGGGCGAAATCCGGAATTTGCCGGCCGTAAAGGCAGCCAAGGCCGAAGTAAGCATGTACGATTATTCACGGCCTTCTTACAAAGGGCTAACGTATCCCACGGAAGCTTACTTCCCGACCTGGTTGATTGAAGAGGATCATCCCGTTACCAGGACCCTGGTGGCCGCGTATCAAAATCTTTTTGGCAATATTCCCAAGGTGGACAAATGGACGTTTTCGACCAACGGTGTGGCAATTATGGGGCGGTACGG
>JAADGP010000074.1 GCA_013152315.1 FCB group bacterium | reverse complement strand
AGCCGGCTTGCCGCATCAATGGCCGGGATCACTCCCCGGGTACGCAGATCCTGACCATGGTAGGTACAGGAAATCGCCTTGCCTTTTTCCGCCAGCCGCCGCACAAAACGCCCGTCGCGGTAAAACTCCAAACCCCATTCAAGATGGTAAATATCGTAATTTTCCAGATCAAACTCCCGGATGGCCTTTTCAACCTTGAAATGCCAAAGCCAATCGCGAAACCGGAAATACTTGTCTTCCCACCCGGAATGGGGCGACCATATCGGCGGATACCCCTCTTTTTCCTGATAGTCTCCCAGCTCTCCACGGTGACGCTGGTAGTATTTATGTCTGCCGTACATGTAAAAAGGATGTGTTGTAATAAGCGGTAAATTCAAACATATTCCGGGGTCGTATTCGTTCCGGGTGGGGTACAGAGTGATAAACAAACATTGATTGCCCCGGGCCTCGTGGGCTTTTTTCCACAAACTCAATGTTCCTACGGTGTTCTCGGGCGCGATGTAAAGGATTTTCATCACAAATCAGGATCCTACCAAGGTTTCTTCCTCGAAGTTACTTGATTATTACTTTATGTTTCAGGAAACTATCCCCTTAATAATAACCGAACAACCAGATTCTAACTACCGTGGATATTCCAACGGCTTCCAGGGAATCATGATTGATTTTCGATGTGATTCATCAACCGGATTTGAAACTGTTTTTAATTTCTTGTTCTTAAAAACAATGTTGGTTTTGTCCGGCTCCGGTATGTAAAAAGTCAACCCTTGCAAATCCTCGGTCGATACTTTTACTGCTCCCATCGGTGTTCTTAATTCGTCCCCGATAACAATTTCGATGTGCGTGTTTTTTTGCTTCACTTCATATTCTACAAAATGTGACACTTCACAATACTTAAGCAATCTTGAAACCGTTGTAACCAAAAGATGACTTTCCTCGGACATTCTCTTTATATTAAAAAGATTCTCTTTTAATTGGCGCGGCAAGCCCAATTCCAAGGAAAGATTTTCGCATATGTGAGTATAGAGTATCATAAATCCTTCATTTTTTATCAAAGTTTTAATGTTTTTGGGCCTAATCTGTTTTATAAAGTCAAAAATATCCAAAGTTGTTTCCCGGCCCCAAGCGTTCACCCACCGTTGAAATTCCCAGTTGGTTTCGCCATCTTGAAAATCATGTGGAAGTAACAGCCGGTTTTGACTATCAAACAGGGGGATGGACAAATGCCGATATTTGGTTTTTTCAAGCGCTGTTTGTATTGCTTGCTTGACAAGGACGGAAGGTGTTTGTTTTGCTTCCTGCCCAATAATATGTGTCAGTCGTCCGATCCAATAGTATCGACAACCTATTTCACGGGTCAAGTCCATGTGGTAAACTTTTGATCCCGGTACAGCCCCTTTAAAAGATTCTCCCCTACCAACATTCTGGAAATTTTGCCGAGTGCCGTGATTAATCCAAACCGGAATTCGAATGTTATAACGACTCAATTCAACTAATGCTTTCTCCGCATATTTCCGGTCAAAGCCGCCATTGTCAAAGTCTCCGTAAGTGTGTAAGGTGTCAAGATGACCCGACAGCCAGAAATCCCGACAATACGGTGCAAAGGCGGTTTTTCTAGCTGATATACCTTGAAAATAGGACAGTTGGCGTTGAGTAGTATTGTTAAAAAACCAAAAACTGTTACCGGTTTCTAATCCCAATCCTTTACCAAAAGGGGTTGTTCTTTTTGAATTTAAAAAATCCATCATGGCCAAATACACTTCAAGGGAAGGCGTATTGTCTACATCGCTGGATATCGCAAGTGCTGCTTTATACGGGAAGGGAAGCTTACGTAAACCTGTGATCATTCAATTGTCTTGATCACTCTGGCTGGATTTCCGGCAGCAATAACTCTCGGTGGAATATCTTTGGTTACAATACTACCAGCGCCAACTGAAGCACCATCACCGATAGTAACTCCAGGCAAAATAATCGCATGGGCCCCTATACGGACATTCCGCCCAATTTTAATGCTGGCCTCATGCCCGGAATGAGCTGCAGTCATATTATATTTCGACTCGGAAAAACTATCCGTAGTTATAAAAACACCCGGTCCCAGTAAAGTATCATCATCAATTGTTAATGTTGTGTTAGGACCAGCATAAAGGTGCACGCCATGATTAATGGAACAATTATTACCTATATAAATATTTTGGGGATATCCAAATCGTGCCGAAGGACTAATATCGGTCTTTTGACCGCGTAACCCCAGATCTTGAATTGCCCGAACATTATTGAATAGAAAAAATCGTAATGAAGCTAATGCCTGACACCAAAATGTTGGACTTAAGAGTGCGATGATTTGTTTAATCATGGTTTCGTTATACGTCTAATCGTTGTGGTTTCTCCTGAATTTATACTATTTTTGCCTAAGGAATAAAATGTTTCGACATTAAAATCCAATTCCAACTTTGCAAGCTGTGACACATTACCTATTGTGAAAATATTTATTTTACCTTCATGGTACCCTTCCAGAATCAATCCTGCCAGCGGAGCTTTTTTCCGGGACCGGGCCCGAATCCTGCAAAGGGCCGGTCATGAGCCCATTGTAATTGCCAGTATTGTTCATTCCCTGAAAAATATTACCCGATGGTTGCCTTATCAACCTCCCCCCGTACCAACGATTGAAAACGGTCTCTGTACCTACCGCACGGAGACTGTTAACCTCTTTCCCAAATCGCCCCGTTTAAGCTTTTTTCTAACCCAAAGAAAACTGCGCCATTTACTGCATCGCGCGCTCGATGAGCAGGGAAAACCCGATTTGGTATTCGCTCATTCCTCTTTATGGGCCGGCGCGGCTCTGGCCGAGCTCTCAAAATCCCTGAACATCCCCTTCGTGGTATCCGAACACCTGAAAGAATTCCTGGCTCCGAAACAGTTTACAACCTTTCAAAAAACCTGCATACAACGATCACATGCTGCCGCCAGGCGAATTATCGTTACCAGTACGGCGTTAGAATCGGCTATTGCGACCCAATTTCCCGACACACGTAATAAACTGGTCCTGATTCCGAATCCGGCCGATATAAACGCCTTCCCGTTAAAACCGCCGGGATTAATCCAAACCGACCAGTTTGTCTTTATTACGACAGCCCTGTTCCGACCGGAAAAACGGATTGACCTGTTATTGAATGCATTTAAACAACTATTGCGATCATACCCAAATTCCTATCTCAGAATTGTCGGTGACGGACCGGAAAAACGGAAACTTATGCAATTGGCAGAACGGTTGGAAATTCGTAATCGGGTCGAATTCTGCGGTTTTTTGGACAAACAAACCATATCGCAAAAATTGCTCCAAAGCGACGCCTTTGTCCTTGCCAGTGAAGTGGAAACTTTTGGTGTCGCCTTAATCGAGGCGATGGCTTGTGGTCTACCGGTGGTTTCCACCCGGTGCGGCGGGCCGAACGATATAGTCACGGAGGAAACCGGACTGTTGGTCGAACCCAACAATGCTCCCGCTTTGGCTGCCGCCATGGGTACGCTTATTGAAAAATACGACGCTTATTCACCAGCCCGTATTCGGGAAATCACGCTGACAAAATACGGCGACCAGGCCTACGTAAAAGCGATTGAAGGCCTGGTTTAACCATAACCGCGCACTCTTCTACCTTCCAAACAGTTTTCCAAACACGTTTTTTATCACGCGCCATTCGCCCGGTTTGAAATATCCCGTGGCAATTAAACCCAATGGATATAAAACGGTCAAACCCAAATTCCAACTCCAGGTATGATCCCCCACTGTTGAAAGGAAATAGATGACCAGTAGCCACCCGGCGATCCGGGCCAACCGTGTCCACTCATATGAAATCGGGAACAGGTCCTGATTGATAACATAGATCATTACCGCCATAAGAAAGAAAGACAAACAGGTGGCTGCCGCGGCGCCAAGCGCTCCAAAATAAG
>JAADGP010000163.1 GCA_013152315.1 FCB group bacterium | reverse complement strand
TCTCTCAAACGATCATCCGGTTTCCTTCACCTACGACGCTTCTCTGGCCACCACCGATGGCGACCTGTATAATCCCACCACAACAAACAGCGGACTGGGAGGCAAGATTAGTGACGATATGCTGGTTGGTGGAAAGGTCGAATGTTCCTCCTGCCATGATGTTCACAACGGCAGTGGGGTCGCCACCCTACTGGTCAAGAACAACGGCGGCAGCGCCTTGTGCTTAACTTGCCATGCGAAATAAAAAATAAATCAGGTTTTCACTTTCACATAAAATCCCCGGTTTTAGCCGGGGATTTTTTTATCTTTGTTAACGCGTTATAAAACCCTATTGTTACCAGCGTGGAATTTGGTAAATTTTTTCATGCGTTTAATTCCCAAAATTCATCCCCCCTGTTTTGCGAAACACCTCTTGTAAACGGCTTCTCCTTCCGCTCCTTTTTTCCCTTTCCGCCGCCATCGTTTCCGCTCAAAGTATTGCCGCCGCTGATAAGCCACCTCTCTCGCCGGGAAAACGACTGCTGAATTTCGATCGGAACCTGTCATTCCGGCTCCAGGGGAAAAACCGTTCCCTGTTTCTCGATCTCACCCTGGAAAGCCTGGCCTTAAGTACCCCGCTGATTGAAATGGGATCAATATTCCGACTTTACGACACCGGCAACCAAAGCGTGGGCCGGACTTTGGTTTACTCACTGGCCCGCCATGATCGTCGGCGGACTGAAATACATCGTACGCCGCGATCGTCCCAAACGTCGGTACCAACCCCGTCTTTGGAACACCCGCATTACTCCGTCCTTTCCTTCCGGACACACAGCTTCCTTCACGACCTTCGCCATAATCATGGGCCTCTATTACCCGAAAATAAAACCCTTTCCTGTCGGGCTTGCTGTTTTAACCGGTTACAGTCAGATATTTGTCGGAAACCATTATATTAGTGATGTTATCGCCGGCTGGACAATCGGCTATCTCGTCGCGCGAAGCGTATACAAAATGACAAATCAGGAAGATGATTCCCGGGCTGAAGAGAACCGGCCTCCTATCGTATTGAAAATAAACGTACCGTTTTAATGCCACAAAAGTCGCTGTGGCGATTTCTCTCCCTTAATAAAGGCGTGAATTGGCCAACAGTCCGATAGTCACCCCTAAAATACACCCGGTGTTGCCTCGTCTTGAGCGGAGGGTCTTCACTTCCTTTACCCACGCTTTACGATAATTTTCCTGGTAGATCACCGATTCTTCCCTGATCTTTTCCGCTAATTTCGATGGTAAAACCGGTTCTCCTTCGAGCATGGCATATATTTTTTTGGCCATCCACCCCGAAAACAAACTGGCGATTATGATTCCTTCCCGGTTAAGGTCGGCCGCGGCCGTTACAACCGCCGGAATAAAAGGGGCTACCAACCACATGAATTTCCGCTGGTAGTCATGGGCATCAAGCTTACCCTGTCGCCAGCCAAGTTCGATATCCGGGTTCTTTGGCTTGGGTGTAAAAAATCTTCTCATCGTTCTCGCGGTCGAATCCATTGTTTCTCCGGCAATGGAAAAGGATTTGCCAATGGCCTGTCCGGCAACAGTTAGGGCCTCCCCAATGGCATCCATTCCCATTCGCAAATCCTCATCGGTCAGCAAAACCTGAGGCGGTGTCGCTTTGGCCGGTTCCGACGGGGACCGACCAACCCCGGCTAACTGTTCGGCGATTTCCGGCATAATGTTCAAGAGTTGGTCTATCTCACCCTGATAGTTACGCGATACCGCTTTCACAATCTGCGTCGATTCCACATCAAACAATCGAATATCTATGGTATAACTGTTTCCCAGGCGCCCAACGGTACCGCCCACCATTTGCACTACTCCCAAGATTAATCCCGCCTGCACCAGACACTCATTGGTAGTGCAACCGGTCTGTTGGAACCCCTGTTCCTCCAATACCGCTTCCATCTGCGATCTTTCCACCACCTGATAGCGACCGTTTTGTACCAGAGCCGATCGCAGTCGTTCGGTTAATATCTCAGCCTCATTGGGAGAAACCCCCTTGCCCTCCAAAGTTAATACCGCAATCGGCAATTTTTCAGCGAAGCCTGACTGCCCCCGAACAGAAGTTTGCTCTCCCTGCGCTACCAGTAATGTACAAAACACCAACAACACGGATAATCTGGTCATCATACCTGTTACTCCCCTAAATCTTTCTTGAATAAATGTAAATCTATAAACGACTCTGCTACCTGAAAATTAATAAAATTGCCTTTATTTTCATTAACTTCTCTATCCTGCGTTTCCGAAATTTAAACAAACAATGATTCCCGGGAAGTTAATCAACCTTTCTTTTTACATGGGAAATATAACTTTCCTTGTCCTTCTTGCGGTGATGAACATCACATTATCACCAGCAACAGGCCTGTTTTTCGCCCGTAATTAAAGGAGTGTGAGTCTTCGGATAGATTAAAGATTCCTGGATTCCCGCATTTGTACGTCCCATAGGGACGATATAATTACAGCAAACACAAGGCATCCCGTCAGGGACGAAACGACAGAAGCGCGCAGTCAACTTCGCTGTGTTCTTGTTGCTTTATAATTAAAACCAACAACTCTGTCGGCAACTTGGCTTGGTTGCTTTTTCCCTTAGATAATCTTCGTACATTATTTCGCAACACGGTAAATTCCACCAATTTGTAACAGGGCGCCAACGCTATGATGACGATCGAAAATATTGTGGGTGATATTGTGCTTTTGGTTTTTGATAACCATGAACCATTAGCCGAACTTGGGATCACAAAAAAAACTCTTTACGCCAAGATTAAGGGTTATGATGAGTATGGCCTTTGGATTGATCATCCCAAGTTCAAAATTCTTAAAGGTAAACCAAAATCTTCCGCCGGTAAGAAAAAGCCCGCGTTGCAAACCGTAACCGCGTCCTTACTGATTCCCTGGTCCTTCCTGGTTTCGATTGTACATTTCCCCGGCCTGGAAGGTTTTGACTATCCCAGTCCTTTCGAAACCCATATCGGATTTGAAATCAACGAAGAGTGAAACCGCCGGCCATTTATATCCAGGGATTGACTAAATCCTACGACACTGTTCAGGCTCTGAAGGGGGTCGACATCACCATTGAAGAGGGACAGTTCTTCGGCCTTTTGGGGCCGAACGGCGCCGGTAAAACCACCACAATTAATATTTTGACCGGGCTTGTTTTACGTGAACAGGGGATAACCGAGATTTTCGGGCGCGATACCGTTAAAGATTATCGCTTCACCCGGTCCCAAGTGGGAATCGCCGGTCAGGAACTTTCGGTTGACTGGTTTTTCCCGATCGAACAATTGCTTTATTTTCAGGCCGGATATTATGGAATTCCCAAAAGCAAAGCCCGCCCCCGTGTTGAGGAATTACTGCACCGCTTAGGACTGAGCGACAAGCGCAAAAGCCGCTTGCGACAATTGTCCGGGGGAATGAAACGACGTTACCAATTGGCCAAGTCCCTGGTTCACGACCCGAAAATCCTCATCCTCGATGAGCCCACCGCCGGTGTGGATGTTGAACTCCGGCACGAACTTTGGCATTACTTGCGGGAGATGCATCAACAGGGGAAAACCATTTTATTGACGACTCATTACATTGAAGAAGCGGAAATGCTGTGCGACAAGGTCGCCATCATCAATGACGGTAAGGTCATCACGGAAGGAACGCCAAAAGAACTTACCCGCCGGTTGGGCCGGGCGGGTATTACCGTACATTTGGCCGGTTGGCGGGATGACCTGCCGGATCTCCTGCGGAATTTTACATATACTCATGAAGACGGACGCATTCACTTTACCGTCCGCGACCCGGAAGGAGAAATGCCCGAAATCATCAGCACGCTGGCGCGCCATGGTTGCCATATCCTGAGCGTGGAAACCGTAAAATCTTCCCTGGAAGATGTGTTTCTGAGTCTGACCGGCAAGGGAATCAACGAAGCATGAGTTACATTAACTGGATCGGGTTGTGGACACTCATCAAACGCGAAGTGGGACGTTTTTTTGCCGTTTACCGGCAAACAATCCTGCCCAGTTTGATTTCTTCGGCCTTGTACATTCTGATCTTCGGCTTTACGTTGCAACAGCGCATTTCCGAAATCGGCGGTGTTCCCTATACCTTGTTCATCATCCCCGGTTTAATCATGATGAACACCCTCACCAACGCCTCGGCCAACACCTCCTCTTCCATGTTGCAGATGAAATTGCTTCAACAATTGCCCGATATTCTCACGGCCCCGCTCTCCAGCGTGGAAATTTCGCTGGCGTACATTATCGGAGGCACCGTCAGGGGACTTGTAAACGGAATCCTGGTGTTATTGTTAGGGGTAATATTACTCGATATGCCCATACAGCAACCGGTAATGACGTTAATATTCATTTTTCTCGTTTCCTGGGCTTTCTCAAGCATGGGGCTTTTGCTGGGACAAATTGCGGATAGTTGGGATCAACTGGCCATGATGCAGAATTTTTTCCTTACCCCTTTAAGTTTTTTGGGAGGCATTTTTTACTCCGTCAAAATGCTGCCGGAATGGGCTCAAACCCTGAGTTTTGTAAATCCCATTTACTATATGATTAATGGAATCCGCCACACAACCCTGGGGATTTCCGATTCGTCACCCACGGTCAGTTTCCTCATGGCGCTCCTTTTAACCGTTCTTTTCACCGCCCTGGCCATGATTGTGATGCACAGCGGGAAAAAGATCAAACAATAATTGCATTATCTTTATGGCGTTAAATCGTTTTAAAAAACGAAACACCAT
>JAADGP010000032.1 GCA_013152315.1 FCB group bacterium | reverse complement strand
ATATCCAGGAAACGCGGTCGGCGTCTATGGTGACGTCCTTCAAAGTGAAAGAAATGCTGTCGTAAGCGACGGACCCTTTCCACCCGGTTCCACTTTTTTTGAAGGTCAGGCGCCAGGCGGTTTCCGGCAATTCCAGTTCCCATTCTCCGGAAGGATCGACGATGGGAGCGGGTTTAACCGGGTATTCATCCCCGCCGATCCACACGGACCGGATCGGGTCATTGTAATTAAAATAGTCACCATCGACGATTACCAGATTGGCCTGGTAACCGGCTTTTATTTGGCCTAAATAATCGTCGACTCCCATTTTCTTGGCCGGAATGGTTGTCAACGCCGCCAGGGCCGTCGCGGGCGGTAGACCGCGTTGAACGGATTTGGTCAACCGTTTTCGGAAATCAGTCCGGTTTTTCAACCCCGCGCTGGTAAATGCGATGGGAATGTCCGCCGCGACCAATTTGGCGGCGTTATCGGGCGCCAGGTCCCAGTGCTTCAGTTGCTCGGTTGTGTATTGCAGGGCCTGGTAAGGATTGCTCACGTCCGGCTTTCCGGGGTAGTTCACCGGGAGAATAATAAACGGATTGAAGGCTTTAATATCGTTCAAACGCCGGTATTCGTAACCGCTGCCTTTTAACCACAGTTCAAGACCGAATTCGCGCGCGATAGCGCCGGCCCGCAGGGCGTACAATTCGTCCCTGGCGTTGAAAATAAACGGGTATTTTTGCCGACGCGCTTCGGCGAGGGCCTGCAGAGCCCGGTCTTCCTTGACGGGTTCATTACTTTCGGGGTATTCACGGAAGATTTCCGTGGCCCTGGCATACCAGTCGGCGTCCAGGAATGTTTGTCTGATCAGGGCAATGCACCCCAGCAGGGAATTGGGATACTCATTGCTTCCCCAGCCGCCGAATTTGAAATCCAGTGTCTGAGCCACGGTCGTTTTTAAGACCTCCGGTTTATCCGTTAATTGCACCAGGGAAGATTGTCCCCGGAAAATCCCGTTTTTCGGGATAAGATGGGCGGTGGTAAACCCCAACGCGCGCAATTGTTTTACGTCTTTAGCGTCGGGTTTGTAACTATCGAAGGCGATCCGATCGGCACGCACCTGTTTGTTCCAGTGATCACGCGCGGTACGGATTGTGTCCCGGTCGGGAATTTCCAGCCAGCTCTCGATAAAACCGGCATACACCGTGTTTCCGTTCAGGTCGATTTCCGTTGCGTCGCCGGGGATGTCCAGGTCGGTTCCGACCGCTTCAATGATTCCGTCCCGCAGGACAATGGCAGCCCCTTTGATCAGCGTGTTTGGATCGGTATAAACATTCCCGTTGGTCAGAGCCCATACCCGGGGAGGATTTTCATGCAGACCCTTTACCGGGGCAACCTGTCCTCTGAGGAAAAAGACAGATAGCATTACCAGGGATACGAAGTATTTACGTTTTCTCATTCCGATATCCACCTTCTTAAAAATTGGGGCCTTTGAACTTAGCCTTCGTGATTTCTTTGGTAATATAGTTGAAGGCCTCCCGGACATCGTCACAAATCTTAAAAAGATCCATATCCTCTTTATCGATCGTGCCGATTTTTACCAGGTAATCCCAATTAATGACCTGATTCCAGTATTCACTGCCGAAGAGAACAATGGGAATCCGTTTTTTGATTTTACCTGTTTGGAGCAGGGTCAGTATTTCCATCAGTTCATCGAGCGTACCGAAACCGCCGGGGAAAGCGACCAGGGCCTTGGCCAGATAGGCCATCCAGAATTTGCGCATAAAGAAATAATGAAATTGGAGGTTCAGGTCCGGTGTGATCCATTGATTGCCGGCCTGTTCATAGGGAAGGGTGATGTTGAGCCCGATGGCCAACCCCTTGGCTTCGGAACTACCACGGTTGGCGGCTTCCATAATACCCGGTCCTCCGCCCGAAGTGATAATGTAACGATGCTTGCTGTTTTTCAGTTTTTTGCTCCATACCGTCAACCGGTGGGCCAATTCCCGGCTGGCTTCGTAGTAATGGCTCATTTCCACGTCGTGTTCCAGGCGCTTCTTTTGTTCGGGAGAAAGGTCCCGGGGGGCGTTTGCCAAAGCTTGTTCGGCTTCTTCACGGGATTTGATCCGGGCGGAGCCGAAAAACACGATCGTGTCTTCCACGCGGTTGCTGCCGAATCGCTGGCGGGGACCAAGATATTCCGAAAGAATACGGATCGATCGGGCTTCGGGACTGCTCAGGAATTCCTGGTCGTAATAAAAGCGTTCTTTTGTACCGGGTTTATTCATGTTTGTCTCCTGGAGAAAACCGATTATCGAAAATATTCTGGTAATTATCAGCCTTCAAATGTCGAAATATTTTCATTATGCGAAAGACAAATATACTACAATAATTGAAATTAGGATGAAATACAAGATGACGTGAGCAAACCGGTCACCGCTCAATCCCGGGCGTGTGTCTGAAGAACCAAGAACCAAATTCTTGGCAATTTCTTGGTTCTTGGAATTTGGCTCTTGGCTCTTCTTTTACGAGGGATTGTCTCTTGCATCGCATTGTAACAAACTTTATTTTTATCCGATGCGAATGATTCCATTGATCCTTCTCCTTGGTGTATGGGGGTGTTCTCCGCCGTCCACCGGTTCGCCGGAGAAACCGGCTTCAATACCGAAAACAGTCGAAATCCCGGCCCCCTTTAAAGCCGGATTAATGAACGACTACGATGTCTGGGAATTCTTAAACGTGCATCCCTCCGAGCAGGAAGTGTTAAGTACCCTCGGTCAACCCGATTCAGTCTGGATGGACGACCGGCAACAAATCAAAATTTTTTATTACTATATTCCGAGTTTACGCGACTATAATTCCGTGGAGTTGGATACCAAAACGAAAAGTGTCACCGGTTTTGAGTGGGACTGACATCGTTTTTATAGGCGCCGCGCCAAAGCGCGTGATGCGACCGGAATCCGGGAAAAGAAACCCCAACAGTATTTCGTGAAACGCGCTTATATATTCCTGCTTTTTGCGTTGGTTCTGTCGTCGTGTAAGGATGATGTATTGAAATTTCATTCCGCTTCGTTCGTCGCCGACACCCACAACGACGTTTTGCTGCGGGTGATGCGCGGTGAAGACATTACAAAGCGGACGGATACCGGTCATTCGGATCTTCCGCGCTTAAAAGAAGGCGGGGTGGACCTGCAGGTGTTCGCGGTGTGGGTCAACCCCGATCGGTATTTACCGGACAGCGCTTTCATTCGCGCCAATGAAATGATCGACGCCCTGTACGCCGTCGCGACCCGTGCCCCGGACCGGATAGCCGTTACCGAATCCTACACCGATTTGCTTCTTAACGAGCGGAAGGGTATCCTGTCGGCGGTTATCGGCGTCGAGGGGGGACATCCGATTGAAAACAGTCTGGGAAAACTGGAGCAACTGTACAACCGTGGTATGCGCTGTTTGGGCTTTACCTGGAACAATTCGACCGATTGGGCTACCTCCGCCAGGGATGAGACCGAAGCGGAGAATCTCCCTTTTAAAGGATTAACCCTTTTCGGGAAGAGTGTTGTCCGGAAATGCAACGAATTGGGGATAATCATAGACGTTTCCCACGTCGGGGAACAGACTTTCCGGGATATTTTGGAGACCACATCTCAACCGGTCATCGCTTCCCATTCTTCGGTTTACGCTCTTTGTCCCCACTATCGCAATTTAAAGGACGATCAGTTACAGGCGATAAAAGCGAATGGAGGCGTCGTTTTTATCAATTTCTACGCCGGCTATCTTGATCCGGCATTCGAGCAAAATATCGCTTCCATCGAAGAGAAATATCGTTCCGAACTGGATTCGCTGAAAACCCTGTACGGTGAACATTCGGATGAGTATTGGTACCGTCGTCAGGCAATATTAAAAGCGGGGATAGCGGGTATTGCGCCGTCTTTGGATGTATTGATCGATCATATTGATTACGTCGCCAAACTGATCGGTCCCGAACATGTAGGCCTGGGGTCGGATTTTGACGGTGTTTCGGCCCTGCCCAAACAAATGGAAGATTGTACCTATTTACCGGCCATAACCGGAAAATTACTGGAACGGGGATATTCAAAACACGATATCCAATT
>JAADGP010000087.1 GCA_013152315.1 FCB group bacterium | reverse complement strand
TTTTCTCTGGAATCTTATCCGGTGGGGATTACCGGTTCAATATAATATTTGAAATAATAGTTCATAATCCTCCTTAACAGTGGGAAATAATTTACTGACAATTCATTTTAAAAAGCATAGAATAGAAGAGGTTTACAAATTCATCTTAATTGGTGTTAGATTGAAACAAGACAAGTTAAATCGTTCAAGAATAGTATCTCAGCCCTACTTGTACTTTTTCCCGCCGGGGCGGGATACCAAAAGAAGCAGTCGCTGTGCCCCGATTTAATCGGGGCAAGGCGACAAAGGGATTCAGATTAAACCAATTTTATGAGAACAATTAGGTATATTTCCCGTATCTCTTTGTTAATCATTACTATACAAGTTAATATCTAGATGATAAATGATAATTTCAGTCGCGTCGTAATCAAACGTCTTATTCAGCCCGAATTTCAACCGGATTCCGGATCACGGATAAACCCAAATAGTGCAACAGGAACAACGAAGTAAACGAAACTAACGAAATAATAAGGATTTAACACAGGTATTTTAAGTAAGAAAAGATTACTGCAATAATTTACCTAACCCCTGATATTCTTTTCGTTTAATTCGCTTGATTCGTTGTTAATGCATAGTCCGGGATAATAAGGTTTTGGATTCGGATCGGGCTTCGTTGTTCATGTTTGTAAGGCAATCAATAATTATTTTGAATCCGCCCTGGTTACAGCTTGCAATTAATAGCAACATATAGATATATTTCTATGTATATATGAATAAACAATCATGCAATACGACATAAACAAATTCTTTAAGGCGATTTCCGATCCGAATCGCGTGAAGATCATGGAGCTGCTCAAGGACGGCGAATTGAACGTTTCCGAAATCTGCAAACATTTCGATATGAAACAACCCTCCATCTCACACCACCTGAATATTCTGAAAAACGCCGAAATCGTCAAGGATCGCAAAGTCGGAAAAGAAGTGTATTACTACCTGAACAAGATCTGTATTACCAATTGTTGCGGAACGTTCCAGAATCGCTTCGCGGAAGAATAAGGATGACTTTTTTTTATGATATTATATAGACATATGCCTATATATGTATACAACAAACAGAAAACGATTACGGACAAATCCTGCCGGCACGAGGAACATTACCGGTCGGCAGGATTAGAACACACGAACTACAAGACGAAAGGAGTGTCACCATGAAGCGATTCTCAATACCGCGTGTGGCTCATTGCGATAACGGCTGTTGAAGGCGGTCCTGGGCATGACCTAAAACTGCCCCCAAATTTTACCAACCGGTCATTCCTTATCAATCCCCGCGCCGCGACAATACAAATATCAGACGGATTCATCCCCCCCATCCTTTTCACCCGGAGAAACAAATTTATCGGTGGCCTTTATGATCTTATCGGGTGTGCCAATAATAAACAACACGTCGTCGGTACGGATAACCGTATCCGCGCCCGGGTTAGGCAATATTTCCGTATCCCTCTTAATCGCCACTACCGAAACCCCGTAGCGCTTTCGTAAATCAATTTGGGCCAGGGTTTTTCCACTGAGCGGGGAATCCCGGTGAATCCGAAAAGTACTGATATTGATGTCATGAATGTGTCGTTCCAGGTCCGAATACGTGGCCGTCATGGCGGAAGGTGTACGCAGCATTTCGTAACATTGCGATCGCACATCGGAAATAAAAGCTTCAATCTCATCCCGGGGAATCAGATATTTCGTCAATACCCGGGTAAATATTTCAACGGAAGTTTCGAATTCCTCGGGGATCACATCATTGGCCCCCAATTCGAACAGGGGATTCAGTTCCCGGGTGTAACGCGTGCGCACGATTATGTGCACTTTGGGACTGATTTTTCGGATGGTGCTGATAATCCGCCGGGTGGCGACCGGATCGGAAATCGCCACCACAACAATTCTTGCGCCTTCGATATTTAATGATTTAAGGATCGATTCATGGACCGCGTCACCATAATAGATCGGCTCATTTTTCGCCTTGGCGTCCTTCACAATTTCAGGATTCATTTCAACAATTGAATAGGGGATTCCGGCCATTTTCGCGGCCTGGGCAAGATTTTTTCCGTTGAAACCATAGCCGATGATTACCAAATGGTCATTTTCAGTATGGACTTCCCGGCCTTTTAAATGGGGATGCTTGATAAATCCAAACCGTTGTGGAAGGGGTAATTTTATAATATACCCGGCCATGCGCGGAGCGAAGGCTATGGCGAAGGGCGTCACTGCCATGGTCAAAACCGAAACACATAAGAACAGTTGGAAGAAATCCCCGGAAAGGAAGCCGTACATGAGTCCGGTCTTCGATAGAACAAAAGAGAATTCCCCAACCTGGCTGAGGGCCATTCCGATTAACACCGCAATCCGCAACGGATAACCGATCAATAACGAAGCCAGCCCGGCGGTTATGGATTTTATAACCAGGATGCCCACCACAAACAGAATAATCAGGCCGGAATGGGCGTAAAAGTAATTGATGTCCAGTAACATACCGATCGAGATAAAAACTTGTAAACACATCGCGCAGCGGCAAAATCGTATCGAGCGTTTGATGACTGTACCCGGACTCGGAAACGATTAACCCGGCTAAAAAGGCGCCCAAAGCGAGGGAAAGGCCGGCGCTGAAACTGACCCACGCTACGGAGAAGCAGATCGTAATGATGCTCAGGATAAACAACTCCCGGCTTTGGGTTTGCACGACGTAATACAGTATTTTCGGCACAACCCACTTGGCCATTACGATTGCCAAAACAATAATGGCGGTCCCCTTGATCGCGATGGCGTAGGGAGAGGAGGCCATGAGCCCCGGGTCATTCGCCAATAAGGGTGTAAACAACATCATCGGTACGATGAGAATGTCCTGAAAAATCAGGAATCCCAGAGCCGACTGTCCCTGGGGAGTGTCGACTTCCGCTCTTTCCTGAAGTTGTTTCAGCACGATTACGGTACTGCTGAGGGACAAAAGAAAGCCGATGAAGACCGATTCCCCCAAAGGCATCCCCAGGCTGAAGGCAATCGCGAAACCGGCGACCGCGGTAAGCAACACCTGCAACGGTCCTCCGATCAAGACGGAACGCCTGATATCCAGCAGCTTATTAAACGAAAATTCCACGCCGATGGTAAACAATAACAATACAACCCCAATTTCAGCCAAGACCTCAACTTCCTCAACCCCCCCGAATAACGCCAGGCCGTAGGGCCCCACCAAGAGCCCGGTTAACAGGTAGCCGACAATGAAGGGAACGCGAATCCGGTGAAAAATGATGAGAATTACAATGGATAATCCGAAAATGTAGACGATATCTTTTAATATTGTATATTCCATTCAATAACTATCTTGTTTTTTCAATCCTGATTAAATCATCCCTATACAAATATGAAGAAGAACCGGATATCGGGCACAAAAATACCCCTTTCCGATATTGCAATCCGAATTATTCAAAATTCCCCCTCTCCTGTTATTACCCATAACTTCGTCGGGACAGGCAGGAGGAGACGATATCTCCAATTCGCCGTCTGGTGGACAAGTCCGTTAACCATTGGATCATACCGGTAAGGTGGAAAATACAATAGTTCGGTTCCATTTTCAAACTTCTCTAAAAGCCAAGCCCAAACCTAAGACTGAGGCATGCCACCGGTTGGTGGAGGATATTCGCAAACACAATTGGAATTGCTCCTTAGTTTTCGCTTAAGCCCGGGGGCAAATATTTCAGTTGAAAAATTTAAGCTCCATTTCGATTCGCTTATGAACTGTTTTTACATCGGTTAACCATTAATGTAAATCCACTTTATCCGATACGGAAGATAATCAGATGGAATGAATACGTCTACATTTTGTTCCGCCGCGGACTACGGCGGATTTAAAGGAGAAAACAACCTAACAAGTCATCTATTCTAACCCGTGGTGAATTTCATTGTCCAGCGCAAGGCATTTAAACCAACCAGGATAAAACCTTCGGCGCGGGACAGTCTCCAGCCGGTGCGCATAAAAATGACGACCAGAATCACCATTCCCACCAGCATTACCAGACTACCGTGGGCGTAGGAGGTCACAGTCATGGGATTCAGGATTCCGGCCAGTCCCAAAACTCCCAACAGGTTAAATAAGTCGCTGCCAATCAAATTACCGGCGGATATTCCGTGATGTCCCTTGATGGCGGCCACCAGGGAGGTGACAAATTCCGGCGCCGAGGTACCGGCCGCCACAATTGTGACCCCGATAATCCACTCGGAAACACCGAAATCCCGGGCCAGGCTTAGCGCCCCGATCTTTAACAGGTGTCCTCCCAGCACAACCGTGGCAATTCCTCCCAACAGATAAAGATAATCCACGGGCCGCGCGGGTAATATTTCCGCTATCTGTTCATATTTTTCCTTCCTGATGAAAAGATAAAAGAGATACAGACCCAAACCGGCAAACATTATTATTCCTTCTTTGCGCGAAAAATGGAGATCCCAAATAAAATAAAGGATGGCGATGGTTGAAGCGATGAGCACCATCCCGTCCCGCCACACCAACTTCCCGTCGGTCTTTATACCTTTAACAATGGCGACCCCGCCCAGAATAAATCCCAGATTAAAAATATTCGAGCCGATAACGTTGGAGACCGAAATATCCGGTTGTCCCGATAAGGCGGCGTTAATCGTCACCGCGAATTCCGGCGCGGAGGTGCCAAAGGCCACGACCGTTAATCCGATTACCAGGGGTGAAACATTCAGGCTGCGGGCAATCCGAATGGAACTTTCCACCAACCATCCGGCGCCTTTCCACAAAAAGACCGCCGACAACAGGATTTGTCCCACATAAATTACTTCCAATAAAGCTCCTTTAGCCCAATCCGCGAAACCGGTAAAGAATCAAATAAGGTCCTACAATAACCAAAAGCCCCAAAAAAACTCACGGCCCATAAACCGGTTCCGTTTTTTCCCGGTCCTGATTCAGCTCCAATGCCCTCCGAAAAATTAATCCCATGTTCATCTTATCCATTCCGCAAGGAAGAGCAGCAAAATGACCACCCAAAAGAACAGCGGTCCCAGGTATCTTTCAATTACCCCTTTCGGCTTTTTCTTAACTTTAGATACTTCGTTAGATATTTCCATTGTTGTTTCCTTTTTTTTTCTTAAAAAGTCTTGATTGATGTCCGCTATCAGGCACTATTCTTACAGGGAACACAATAGCGCGTATGAGGCACTTCTTCCAGACGCTCCTTGGGAATCTCATTACCACACCGGACACATAAACCATATTCCTTCCTTTCGATCCGTTCCAATGCCGCGATTAAGTGTTTCATATATTCTTCTTCCCGGTTGAAGAAATATATTTTTTCCTCCGGCCGGGAATTACGGCCTCCCTTTCCGGTAAACCGCAGTAAGTTGTTCAAACTCTCAGCGCTGTTGCTGCCCAGTCCGGCAGACACCCTGGTTTTGTCGATCACCCTCAGGTAATTATGTATGATCAGGGTTCTGAAGTATTCCAAGTCTTTATCATTCATAATAGGCCTCCTAATCCTGTATTCTCGCCGGGATGATTCCATAAAAAAAGCCAGCACTAACACTTTTTCGTGTTATGTGCTGGCTTATGTCTACGCTTACCGTTTCTATTCAGAAAAGGTAATCCAATACATCCACCAGAATATTTAGATAATCCGTTTCGCTTTGGATCGGTAATTCGATACGGGATTACCCGGCGATGAGTTATTTATTTTGCCCTAAATAACTCCTCACTTTCCTCATCAATCCTTTCGATTTCTACGGTTAGAGATTAATAAAGTTGCACAGATAATCCAATGATTATCGGTTTTTTAATTCCTGCTCCAAATCGCGATCCAGGCCGATGACAAAAATTCTTTCGCCTAAACGGGTACTGATATCGGTGTGTATCGTGGTCACTTTCGCGCCGGTACTGTCGTGTACGATTTTTTCAAGCAGGGGGCGCGAACTTTCGATAAGACGCATCCGCGTCTGTTTAATCAACTGGGCCCCATCGCGATCTTTCGCCAGGGCGACTTCCGCCGGCGTCAAGACCCCCTTGAGCCGCACAAGCAACATGTCATGGATAATAAACGTGTGCGCTTCCTTGGGACCACGTCCCAACTGATCCTTTTCAAAGCGCGTGAATGCGATACTGATATCCGCTTCCAACTGCCCCTTGGTCTTGTTTTTATTCATAATCAATAATACCTTTGATTACAATTTAAGTCCCCTCGATTCAAGGGGCAATCATCAGAAAGTAGGGATCGCAGGAGGGTTGGGGAGAAGATACGATTTTTTTATTGGTGATTCAGTCATGATGAAATTCCGGCAACTCACTCATCGCAAGCAAACGTATTTCTTAGATAGATTTCATTAATAAACTCCATAAACTTTTAACACCGCTATTCACGTAACGGAATTAACAAATATTTGCCAATTACAACGAACTATTGGCAAATATTTGTTTTAGGAATACCGTCGTTGGAGACTGTGTCACCTGATACAATAGTAGAAAAAAAATGATCATAGTCATATCCCTCACCACTCACCAAAACATAAACCGTATATTCCATGAACATCATATCCCCACCAGCGGGGCTTGCCCCACGTAGTAAAAAACCTTCCGAATTCTCAGGGCGTTTGAACGTAACCAATATTGTTGTACCACACTCCATTCATTACTTCAATGACAT
>JAADGP010000022.1 GCA_013152315.1 FCB group bacterium | reverse complement strand
CCGGGTGGGGAATCGATATTGAGTTCAGTCCATCCAATCCATCGCGCGTATGGTTCAGTGATACGGATCATATTTATTACAGTAACGACACCGGTCGCACCTGGGCGGAACAATTAGATGGCATCAAGGGCAATATCCGGGATATTGAATTCAGTACTGATCGATGCGGCTGGATGCTGACTGATAGATCGGTTTACCGCACCACAAATGCCGGTGAATTGTCGATTAAAAATGAAGATGATAATATTTTACCGGAAAGGTTTGAATTGTACCAAAACATACCCAATCCTTTTAACCCGACGACTATATTGGTTACCGACTACCTAAGTCAAGCTATTTGGAGTTGAAGGTATTTAACTCTTATGGCCAAGAGGTAACAACATTGGTTAGCGGTTATGAAGAAGCGGGATTCAAACAAGTTGAATGGGATGGAAAGAATCGGCATGGCAAGGCTGTGGCCTCCGGGGTGTATATCTACCGGTTAAATGCCCGTTCCTTGAACGGCGGGGGAAAATTTATTCAGAGCAAAAAGATGGTTTTGATACGGTAATATTCCAATTGGAATTAGCGACAAAAGAATGGTGTAATTCCTTAGTTACAGATGCATGTTTAAAGAACCAAAAAGACCCAAATTCCAAAAACCAAAAAGCGTAATTCACTGATTACCAGGCCACCGCCGGGGATTCATGGTTCCCGGGGGTTTTTGTATTATTTTCCACGTCCGTTACTGATGCGTTCTATTGCCTAAAAGGACCTCTTCTGCTTGACTGTGCGTGCGATTGCTGACTATATTCCCGGACCAATTTGTTCTCCTCATTCCACCTTCAATCAGGGAAAATCGTGAATATGAAAAGACCTCTTAAACTCTTTACAATCATCCTTTTGTTTTTCTTATTCAGCCAGTGCCGACAAAGCACGGAAGAACGTATTAACATATCCTCGCCGGACGGTAAAATCACCGTCGCCTTCATACTCAACAATGGTGTTCCCTATTATCAGGTCAGCCGTTCCGGAAAGGACATCATCAAAACCTCAAAGCTGGGGTTTGCCTTCAAAGATGCCGCTCCCCTCGACCGGAACCTGATCCTTGTCGGAGACCAGGAAAGCAGCTTCGATGAAACCTGGACTCAGCCTTGGGGAGAGGTTAAGGACATCCGGAATAATTATAACGAACTCCGGGTTCGACTTAAAGAAACCACCGACAACCCGCGCAAGATGAATCTGGTTTTCAGGGTGTACGACGACGGGATTGGATTCCGTTACGAATTACCTGAACAGGAGCATCTCAAATCGGTACAAATCACCGACGAGGAAACGGAATTCAATCTGGCCGGTGATCATAAAGCCTGGTGGATCAAGGCTTACCAATGGAACCGGTACGAATACCTTTTCCAATCATCGCCGGTCAGCGAAATCGATACCGTCCACACACCATTTACCATGGAAACAAAAGACGGACTTTTCCTCAGCATCCATGAGGCGGCCCTGACGGATTATTCCAGCATGACCCTGGCGCGGAAAAATAAAACCGATCTGGAGTGTGACCTGGTTCCCTGGTCTGACGGAACAAAGGTGAAAAGAGAGACCCCTTTCGTAACCCCCTGGCGGACGATTCAAATCGCGGAAACGGCGGGGGATCTGATTACATCCTATCTCATTTTGAACCTGAATGAACCCAATAAACTGGGGGATGTTTCCTGGATTAAGCCCGCTAAATACGTGGGTATCTGGTGGGGCATGCATCTGGGCATCTACACCTGGGCCTCCGGTGAAAAACACGGCGCCACGACCGCCAACGCGAAACGCTACATTGACTTTGCCGCCAAACACGGCATCCCGGGGGTTCTGATCGAAGGCTGGAACGTGGGGTGGGACGGGGACTGGCTGAAAAACTCCGACTTATTCAATTTTACAACCCCCTATGACGACTTCAACATGGATACCGTCAGCGCCTATGCCGCCGCGAAAGGTGTAAAAATCATCGGGCATCACGAAACCTCCGCCGGGATCGCCAACTACGAACGACAAGTGGATGATGCCTTCCGGTACTACCTGCGCTACGGGATCAATACCATAAAAACCGGTTACGTTGGTCACGGTCAGAATATTATTCCCGTGGGAGACACGACCGGAGCCCGGGAGTGGCATCACGGTCAGTACATGGTACGGCATTACCGAAAGATTGTTGAAAAAGCGGCCAAATATAAAATCATGCTGGATGTTCATGAACCTATTAAGGATACCGGAATCCGAAGGACTTACCCCAACATGATGACCCGGGAAGGGGCCCGCGGACAGGAATATAACGCCTGGAGCAAGGACGGCGGCAATCCTCCGGATTACACCACTATCCTGCCTTTTACACGCTTGCTGGCCGGTCCCATGGATTTTACCCCCGGAATTTTTGACCTGACCTTCAAAAAAGCGAATCGCCCCAACAATCGCGTGAACACCACGCTGGCTAAACAATTGGCCCTTTACGTTACAATTTACAGTCCCCTTCAGATGGCGGCCGACCTGATCGAAAATTACGAAAATCAACCCGCATTCCAATTTATTGAGGATGTGCCCGTCGATTGGCAGGACACCAAGGTTTTGCACGCGAAAATAGGGGACTACATTACGGTTGCCCGCAAGGATCGCAACAGCGACGACTGGTACATCGGCAGCATTACGGATGAGCAGGGACGGACACTCGAAACAAAGTTGTCCTTTCTGGACGCCAACCGGAAATACGTAGCCGAAATCTATGCCGACGGCGCCGACGCGGATTGGAAAACCAACCCCCTGTCCATTGACATTTCCAAGGCGCTGGTTGACAACACAACCACCCTCAGGATCAAACTGGCTCCCGGAGGCGGACAGGCCATCCGGATTCGACCGGCCACCAAAGAGGAAATAATCAGCCTTCCGCGCTACTGATCTTGGCGGTTAAATTAAAATATTCGCCCCGCGCCTTTCCAACGGTTTGTCCCGGAACCGGAAGCCAAACATTCACCCTCTATCAGCAAGGATGAATTATGAGCCCTAAACCACCGTTCACAAAAAACAAATCCTCCGGGCCTAAAGGACGGAGGTTATTACTGCTAATCACAAGTCTTATCCTTCTCAACATATTACCGAGCATAAAAGCCCAAGCGGTTCCCCCGGTCCTGGAATTTCCCCAAATCGGGTTGGACGATACGTCCACCTATCGCGGCTATACGACGCGCTTTTTCAGGGATTCCGAGGGCAATACCGTGCAGATATCGATTAACCAAAACACCGGCCGGGTCATGCATATCTGGGCCGACGCGGCCAATGAAAGCATGTCCTTTACGGCCCGGGACACAACGGGTCAACCGGCGAAACTCGGGTGGGGTTCCAAGGGGGCTGAAATGCTTTCGGAAGGAACCACCCGCTATGTTCAATACGGACTGTTAGCGGAAACACCGGCGCTGGAGATGGGACTGTTCATTCTGAATACCATGCGCTTTGAACGGGACTTCGGATATCAAAACCGGCACACTCTGCCCTTCGATTCCGAACCGTTCGTCATGAATGAACTTACCGATTTGATTGACAACCTCGAACAATTGCCGGCCGACGTTCGTGATCGCCACCTGGCGTTACTCAACGCGCAAAACCTGGCGGAACTTCGCTCCCGACTGGTCCCGAAAATAAAACGCCTATCGGAGTCACAGGTACTGATTGAACAACCGACATTCGATGGGAAAAACCGGCTCTCACTATCCGTGAGCATCGACAGCGCCGACGCGCTCATCGAAATATCGAAAAATAAAATCGCCATCCGTTCCCTCCGGGATCAACCGGTTCGACTGACTATAAAAATAGGCACGGATTCCCCTTCCCTGACGCCTTTATGGCGCGATGATATCTTTAACAAAGATTTCAGGAACTTTTTTGAGAGCGCCAAAGCCGAATACGACAGTTTATTGAGCACCGGAACGGCCGGGGAAAGCCCTGTTAAAGATGAACGCCTGCTGCGTTTCAAACGCCTGGATCGCCAAGTGAAAAGTATGGAACTACTGAGCTCCCAGGAAAAGCTCATGGCCGGGCTGCCCAATTTCGCAACGTACTTCGGCCGTGACATGATGATGTCGGCGCTCATGCTGGAACCGGTATGGACCCCGGCGATGCTCGAACACGTTATCGCCAGTGTCCTCCGGAAATTGACACCCACGGGAGAGGTCAGCCACGAGGAGGGCCTGGGGGGACAGGCAATCCGTGAAAATGCCGCCCGCTATAATAAACTCATTCGGGAATATTTACAGTGGGAAAAACAGAAAGATGAGACCAAGGCCGGCAAAGCGCTTTCCAAGGCTGAAAGCCTGCTCGGAAACCTTCAAAAAGTGACGGAAAATTATCGCATGGTCGATGACGATTTTCAATTGCCGGTTCTCACCGCCCACTACCTTACCTTTCCAGACCGGATATTCCCAACGACCGCAAACGGGCCTTCCTGGAATCCGCTGTGGGACAGGAAAACAACACCTTACGTTTGACTTTGCTGTTACGCAACCTTCTTTATGTATCAATGACGACACAAGCATACGTCAAAAGACCGGTCACTGAAAATTTAATCAGTTTCCCCAAACTTGATGAAAACCGTTGGTCCTCCGCGAGTTGGCGGGACAGCGGGGCGGGCTATGCCAACGGTCGCTACGCGATGGATGTTAATGTTATCTGGGTTCCGAAAGCGCTGGAATCCATGGACAAGATATTCACGGCCCTCCG
>JAADGP010000152.1 GCA_013152315.1 FCB group bacterium | reverse complement strand
TTTTAAAAGGCATTAATCTCACGGTTAAAGCCGGTGAGATGCACGCCATTATGGGGCGCAACGGTTCGGGGAAAAGCACCCTGGCCAACGTCATCACCGGCCGTGACAAATACGTGGTTACCAAAGGGGAAATACTCTACAACGGAGAAAACCTGCTGGAAAAAAGTCCCGAAGAACGATCCCTGGAAGGAATATTCATGTCGTTTCAATATCCGGTTGTCATCCCGGGAGTGAATAATGCCTATTTTCTTAAGGCCGCTTTAAATGCCCACCGCAAATACCACGGGGAAGAAGAACTGGACGCGATGGATTTTCTGACCCTGATCCGGGAGAAACTGAAACAGGTCGAAATGGATGAAAAATATCTACACCGGCCGGTAAACGACGGTTTTTCCGGCGGAGAAAAAAAGCGTAATGAAATCCTGCAAATGATAACGCTGGAACCGAAGTTAGCCATACTGGACGAAACCGACTCCGGACTGGATATTGACGCCCTGAGAATCATTGCCAACGGCATAAATAATTTTCGCAGTCCGGAACGGAGTTTTCTGGTTATTACCCATTACCAACGTCTCCTTAAATACATTATCCCCGATTATATTCACGTGTTGATCGACGGTAAAATTATAATGTCCGGAGACAAGAATCTGGCCCACACCCTGGAAGAAAAGGGCTACGGCTGGCTTGATCAATAAAATTTAATAAAACCACATGACCACAAAAAAATCTTACACAGCCGATTTTCGTTCCTTCCTGGGAAAGGATCCGGAAGAGCCGGAATTTGTCCGTGACCTGAGACAGGTCGCGTTTTCCCGGTTTACCGAACTTGGCTTCCCGACCACCCGCCGGGAAGACTGGCGTTTTACCAGTGTCTCCGACATTGCCAAAACCCGTTTTATCCTTCCCAACGGACAGTTGAAAACGCTGCGGAAAGCGGAGATACATTCCCGTTTTCTTGACGACACCTACCGGATTGTCGTGTGCAACGGCCGATACAACTCGGAATTGTCCGACCTGGCGGGAGTTTCCGGGAAGATTGCCGTGGCGCCGTTATCCGCGGCCCTTCGCGAAAATCAACCCGAAGTCCGAACGTATTTCGGCAAATGGGCCAATTTCAGGGAACAGGCTTTTACGGCATTGAATACCGCTTTTTTCCGTGACGGCATTTATCTTCATGTGAAACCGAAAACGATCATTGAGAAACCGCTGCACGTGATGTACGTTGCCAATCCGGGTAATGAAAACACCGTGTTCCATCAGCGTAATCTCTTCCGAATCGGCCCTAACAGCCAGGTTACGATCATAGAACATTACCTGAGTCTTTCGGATGTTCCTTATTTCACAAACACGGTAACCGAAATCGTTGCCGAAGATAATTCCGTTTTGAACCATATCCGCATTCAGGATGAAGCCCAAACGGCTTACCACATTTCCGGTTTGTATCTTCACCAGAATCGTGACAGCCGGACCTCCGGTCACCATTTTACCATCGGAAGCAGGTTAACCCGTAATGACGTCCATATTTTTTTGGACGGCGCCGGTTGCGACTGCCTGTTAAACGGGCTGTCCCTCACGCGGGGCAAACAACACGTGGATCACCACACAACCATTGATCACCGGCAACCCAACGGAAACAGCCGGGAATGTTTCAAAAACATTTTGGCGGGGCGGGCCCGGGGAGTGTTCAACGGTTTGGTAATTGTGCGCCCGGAAGCACAAAAAACCAACGCCTCGCAATCCAACAAAAACTTATTGCTATCGGAAAACGCGGTGATGTATTCCAACCCGCAATTGGAGATCAATGCCGAGGACGTGAAATGCTCCCACGGTTCCACAACCGGGGAACTGGACGAGGAGGTCCTGTTCTATCTCCGCTCCCGGGGGCTGGATCCAATCGCGGCACAAGCCCTGCTGATTACCGGGTTTGCCAATGAAATTATTGAGCAGATTCCCGATCGCCGAGTCGGAAAAATGCTTTCGGAAAAAGTAAACACCTGGCTGAAAGAAACCGGAGAAAACTCCTGATGGATGAATTGAGAGAATTATATCAACAGGTTATCCTGGACCATAACCAAAACCCCCGCAATTACCACGAATTGAAAGAGGCTACCCATAAAGCCCGCGGGCACAATCCTCTTTGCGGCGATCAATTGACCGTCTACCTGTTAATGGATAATGACGTAGTCAAAGACATCAGTTTTGTCGGTTCCGGCTGCGCGATATCCAAAGCTTCGGCATCGATTATGACTACGGTGCTGAAAGGGAAAACCCGCGCCGAAGCTTTGAAACTGTTTGAGGATTTTCACAACCTGGTCACCACCGGTCAGACCGATAATACCAAGTTGGGGAAATTAGCGGTCATGGCCGGGGTGCATAAATACCCCGTGCGGGTAAAATGCGCGGTACTGGCCTGGCACACGGTGAAAAACGCGCTGGAAGGGACCGGAGAAACGGCCTCGACGGAATAGTTTAATCCGAAGCGGGAATACCCTGATTATTTCTTTGAAAGCAATAAGACATGAATATTGTTTTGAGATCATTACCAAAGATTAGCTGGAAACCATTATGTTTGAATCGGAAGAAATAACTTTAGTCCGTGACGCGGAAGCCTACCTGGTTCCTTCCGGAGAGAAGGTCACCTTAAAAAAGGGGGAAAAGGTACGCATAACGCAGGCTCTGGGAGGAAGTTACACCCTGTTTATTAACGGGAATCTGGTCAAATTGGATGAAAAGGACGCGGACGCCATCGGCAAAGCGCCGACTACCCGGGACTTCGACGGAGAAACTTCGGCGGAAGGCGGAAAAGTCGATGAAAGAGTAATCTGGGATCAGTTACGCAGTTGTTACGATCCGGAGATTCCGGTCAACATTGTTGATCTGGGCCTGATTTACGATTGCAAAATCACTCCCCGGAAAGAAGGTGGAGCCCACGTCGATATTAAAATGACGCTCACGGCGCCCGGGTGCGGGATGGGCGGCGTAATCGCCGACGAAGTGGAGCGCAAAGTGGCAATGGTTCCGGGAGTAGCCTCCGTAAACGTTGAACTGGTTTGGGAACCGCAGTGGAACCGGGATATGATGTCGGAAGCCGCTCGTTTGCAATTGGGACTGTTATGAACAAGCACACCCTGGATATTCCCCGGATACGAAAGGACTTCCCGATATTGCACCGGAAAATCGGGGGCAATCCCCTTGTGTACTTAGACAATGCCGCCACCACCCAACGCCCGGAACCGGTACTGGAAGCGATAAACAACTTCTACCGCACCGCCAACGCCAACGTCCATCGCGGGATTTACGCGTTGAGTGAGAAAGCAACACACCTGTATGAAACAGCGCGTCGCAAAGCGGCCGAATTCATTCATGCCCCCGACCCCCGGTCCATCATTTTCACCAAGGGAACCACCGATTCAATCAATCTGGTGGCTTACGCCTGGGGGCGATATCACCTGGGTCCCGGCGATGAAATTCTTATTACCGAGATGGAACATCACAGCAATATCGTACCCTGGCAACTGGCGGCCAGGGATACGGGCGCCACGTTGCGATACATTCCCCTGAAAGAGGACGGCACCCTCGACCTCTCCGCTCCCGACCGCTACTTCACGCCAAAAACAAAACTGGTTTGCGTGATCCACCAGTCCAATGTTTTCGGAACGGTCAATCCGGTTGAAACCATCATCGATTACGCCCACAAGGTAGGCGCCCCGGTTCTGCTTGACGGCGCCCAGAGTGTCCCGCATATGGACGTTGACGTGCGGAAATTGGATTGTGATTTCCTGGCTTTTTCGGGACACAAGATGTTGGGGCCGACCGGGGTTGGGGTTCTGTACGGGAAACCGGAATTACTGGAAGCCATGGAACCGTACCAGGGAGGCGGGGAAATGATCACTACCGTCACCATGGAAAGCTCTACCTGGAATGCCATTCCCTACAAATTCGAAGCCGGAACGCCGAATATCGCCCAGGCGATCGGGTTAGGCGCCGCCATGGATTACATCGACGCTCTTGGAAAGGACAATCTGCATCGTTACGAACAAACGTTGCTGACGTACGCTTTGGAAAAACTGGCCGGCGTGGAAGGTTTGATTATTCACGGCGCCGCTCCGGAGCGAGGACCGGTCGTCAGTTTTTCCGTCGATCGGGTTCACCCCCACGACCTGGCACAGTTCCTGGACCAGGACGGCATCGCGATCCGGGCGGG
>JAADGP010000133.1:21216-26515 GCA_013152315.1 FCB group bacterium | reverse complement strand
GGCATTTTCCAGGCACTTGTTTTTCTGCTTGTTCCAACATGGATTCGGAGATGTCGATCCCAACCGCGTCAATGTTATCCGGCAACAGTGCCAATTGTTTACCCGTCCCGCAGCCCACATCCAGAACGCGTCCTGGTTGATTCGTGACGATCCACTCCACCAAAGCCCGCCGGACAGGATCAATGAGAACACCTAACAACCGGTCATACCACGCGGCGATATTAGAGTAGTAATCTTTCGCTTCATTTTCCACGATGCAATTTAACCCGGATTTACAAATATTTGCCCTCATCCGCAACAATTGATAAGTTATGAATAATTGAGCATAATGTGTGGGGAAAAACCCAAATAGTGCAATAGGAACAACGAAGTAAACAGCCTGTCCCGCCTGCCGGCCCTCGTACTTCACGAACAGGCGGGAAAACTAACAAAATAATAAGGATTTAAATCAAATATCTCCGGTAAGAAAAGATTACTTCAATAATTTGCCTGACGCTTGATATTTTTTCATTTAATTCGTTTGATTCGTTGTTAATGCATAGTCCGGAATAAATGTCGACCGTTAAATGATTCAACTGTTTTGTAGATGGGAAATATTTTTTCGGCAGGTAGCCGTAAATGGCACTGAGTACGCCCCAGCAGGATTCGAACCTGCGACCTTTGGCTCCGGAGGCCAACGCTCTATCCAGCTGAGCTATGGGCGCATATTTTATCCGTAAAAACGGTAATCCGGAATTCAAACCTTTTAAAAGCACGGCGAAATTACAAGGGAATACGGCAACATAAAATACTTATGAACAGGATTTGAAATGTGTCGAAACGTAGCAAAGACCCCGATGAAGCGCAGCAGATATCGGGGAAACGTGAAGCGTGATTTAATCTGCTGAGGTCAAGAAAACAGATGACGTGGTTTGTTGTTAGTTAATGGAATACCTCAATTCTATACTTTGAAAACATCCATTATTTGTGATCCAGGAGTATTATAACCGGTAAGTCGCCCCAAGAAACAGATAAAACAAATTAGCGTCCGCATCCAGGGAATATTCACCGTTGACGGAAACCTGCAATTTTGAATAAACGCGCCAAAACAGTCCGGTGGTAATCGTATGTTGGGTATATTTACCGATCTGCTTGCCGAAACCGTAGGAATAGTATTCGTATTCGCTGTAAACCGAACCCATTTTGAAATCACGATTTACCCCGACTAATCCGCGAATCCCACGCAATATAAGGTTATCAAGATAGCTGGTCTGGAAAGTATAGGAATAGCGTTTTGCGGTTGGCGACGAATGATACTGGAAAACAGCCATCAAGGACTCGGTAAGCGACGATTCCCGTCCCCGTATATTAAGTCCCAATTGAAACGTACCGATCCGCCGGTGACTGAAAAGGATGGAATTATACCACCCGGCCCGTAATTCGTCCCGGAATAATGAATCGGGCAATACCCGTTGCGTTACCTGGTGAATAACTTGTCGGCGTGACGAATAGCGCGTGCTTAATACGATGGTCTTGTAGGGATTGTAGCGCAGGGATATCTGATTGGAAGTCGATTCAAACAAGCCCCGGGAAGACAGAATATCTTTCCGGTCCAGGTCAATCGTCTGGTTGAGTGCCAAACGCAATCGTTTTCCGATTCTTCCCAACAACCTGAGATAAATAAATTCACGGTCGACTTTGTTGGCCGCGTATTGACCTACACCGGCAATGCTTCCCTCCCATTGCAGAATCTTCCCTTTTTGTTGGTAGTGTAAATATCCTCCCACTTTTTTAATGTTGGTATCGAAGGCCAGTGAACCGGGTTCCGGCTGAAAACCACCCAAAATACCAATGCTGGTATTTGATGTCATCCGCGTCCTCAGAAGAAAACCGTCGGTAGCGCCCAATCCCGCCATCTCGGCCGTAAAAACTCGTCCGGCAAGTAGGTACAAACGGTTGCTCCTCTCCCCTACTGACACTCGTGCCTGGTAAAAGGTAAACCGGTTCTGAGGAAGAATAGTCCGTCCGTATATCCGGACCCGGATTTGGATGGGCCGGGTAATAGTCAAACCATACTGGAGAGTCCCGATATGCCGGATATCGGATCGGTTGGAAGAAAATTTACTGAGTGTTGAACGATATGTCAGATTTCCGCTTTGCGTAATTTGCCGGGGAGGCTTGATTTTTATTTCCGTAGCCGGTTTTTCCTGCTCGGTTTCCGGAACATCTTCCGTTGACGCTGACGATGGAAGTATTTTTTCTAAGATCACCAGATCCCCTAACTGGAAAACGTCTGTCGGTACCAAAGGCGAACAAACAGATGATTTCCGGGCTATATTCGTCACCACTATGAGTCCGATTTCCTCCTGTCGTCGAAGAACGTGTAAAGTATCGCCAATTTCAACCCCGGCGTTTGAACCCAGGTCCGTATATATCTGATCGACGGTCACGTACGTGATTCGTCCCCGGATCGTGACCGGTTCCGTATCGCCCCGGGCGGCACAAATAAATAGAAATAAAAACCCCCAGATAATATTGCTGTTTTTAATCACCTCCACCTCCTGATGAATGACAGTTAAAACAAGCCTGGCTCTCATATACGTAATTCCCCACATCATCGTGTTCGGAATTTGTCTGGCTTTCGTTATGTTCGTGGCAAACCCCGTTCAACCCGCAGGAGAAATTGGAATAATCGTTAGGATCAATATGGCATTCGGCTTCACACGAAGTCCACGTCCCCTTGTGATTACCCGAATAAATGGGGAACAGATAATCATGATGCGACATATCAACCGGACTCCAGGCCCGTGTATTATGACAAAAAATGCAATCGGTATTTTCCGTATGGTCGCCGGTCGATATGACTTCGGCTAATGTTTGAGTATGGCAATCATAACAATCGGTAGTTAGGTTTCCCGTTATCCGCGAAAACTGAGCGCCGTGGCAATCCCCGCAGGGAAGCAACCTGTGGGCGCCCGTTAAGGGGAATAACGTTAAATCGTGTTTTCTCCACCAGTTATCCATTACCCAACTTTCGGTATCGTGACACCGCTGGCAGTCCTCCCCGAAATCGCTGTAATGAATATCCATATGGCAGGAATTGCATTCGGTTTCGGCGGCGGAGAACCGATGCCGTTCGGTAACGGTTGTTCCGCCGTGACATTGAATACAGGCCGCTTTGGTATGGCGCCCCCTAAGGGGGAAAAGGGTCTGATCATGGTTAAACGGCAAGGGCGATGCCAGAGGAGTCCAATTGTCGGAAGTATGGCAGGAAGAACATGGCAAATCGGTCAATTGTGATTGTTGGGCCAGCAGGAACATTAATATGATTGCGGTATAACTCAATTGGCCCTCCTGATTTTCTTCATTTTTAACAGTTGTTTCCAGCTGCGAAGGTCGCCATCGTCATCATCGTCGCCCCCGCCCGAGGGGTGACAGTCGTAACACGCTCCGCTTTCGTAAACATAATTTGCCACATCATTATGTTCGCTATCCATAGCGGTTTGGTCGTGATCATGGCACACACCGTCTAAGCCGCAGGAAAAATTGGAATAATCGGTGGGATCGATATGACATTCGGCGTTGCAGGTGGACCAGGTTCCCTGATGTTTGCCGGAATAGATCGGGAAAGTGTGGTCAAAATTGACGTCTCCCCAATTTGTGGTGGACACGTGGCACTGGTCGCAGATTATCGGGAAACCATTATGACTGGGATCCGTGGCATTCAGGTAATCGGGCTCATGACAAGTATTGCAGTCCATGATCAGCGTATGGTCGTAATGATCCGGTTGCCAACCGAAGGGATCATGACAGGCGCCACAAAATTCCGCCGGGTAACCATAAACCCGGTGATCCGGATCGGTGGTAGACTGAAAGGTTGATAAATGGCAATTGCTGTTTTCACAGGAATTGGGGGTACCGTTGTATTGATCATCAATATGGCAATTCACACATTCGACCGTTATGTGCAAACCGATCAATTCATAATCGGTTTGAAGGGTCGTATGCGAAAAGGTGCCGATTTCCCAACCCGAATATTGGTGACACAGGTCGCATTGAATGCGGATATTCCCGTCGGTGTGAACAGGGTCGGTTGCCAAGGTGTATTCGATCAAATGGCATTGTTCGCAGGATTCTCCGGAAAAATTCAAATGATCGAAAATATTTTCGCTCCAGCGGACGGTTGTGTGGCAGGCCTGACAATTTTCGGTGATGTTGTGCGTACGATGATCATACGCGGCTGATTCGTAATTGGTTTGCGCCAATCCGTTAGGGATATGACACCCATCACAATCTAATGGTAAATCGTAATTATCCGAACCGTGACATTGATTGCAACCGACAATGGAATGGGCTCCCGATAAAGGAAAGTTGGTCAGATTATGATCAATGTTCGCGTCCTTCCAGGTGTCCGTCGAATGACACAATTCGCAATTTTCGCTGAATTGCGGATCGGTCGCGTGGACCGGAGCGTCGGGATAAGAAGCCGTGCCGGTCAATTCGTAGTCTGTTTGATGACAACTCCAGCAATCCTGCGGCGTGCCGACAAAAACACCATCATGGCATCCTGAGCATTGGGTGGTCTTATGTTTCCCGGTAAGGGTGTAAGCGGTACTCAGATCATGATTGAATACCGAAGGACGCCAGGAAGGACGTCTAACGGGATGACATTGTTCACAATCGGTCGGCAATTTTGCCGAAGCGTGAGACGGTTCCTCGGCCCGGTCATAAACTTCACGATGGCAGTCATAACAATCCGTGGCGACAACGGCAAAACGGATCATTGGTTTTTCGGTATGACAAGCCTGACAGGAAACCGAGCGATGCGCGCCTAATAGGGAGAAACGCGTGTCCTCGTGATCGAACGTTCGCGTCGTTACCTGCCATGAAAACAACCCGTGGCATTGGCGACATTCATTCCCAAGCCGCGACTCGTGAATGTCCAGGTGACAGCTCACGCATTCGGTGGAACCGGTGGAAAAATTGTGTCTTTCGCGAGTAGTGGATCCCGTATGACAACGATCGCAAGGTTGCGTACGGTGATTCCCTTCCAAGGGGAATGCCGTGGTTTGATGATTGAATCTTTTCAACTCCAGGATGTCCCAACCGGCGGGACCGTGACAATCGCCGCACTCGTATCCCGGGACATTAAATCCCTGGGGCCGGATTCCATGTGTTATTGACAAGACAAGAAACAGAATTAATGATTTCATCGAAATTCTTCGGTTAACGTGTGACAATCGACACACTTATGGGCAACCGGATAATAACGAACGAATTTACCAATCTCATCGCTCTCTTTTTTGTGACAATATTCACA
>JAADGP010000133.1:0-21183 GCA_013152315.1 FCB group bacterium | reverse complement strand
TCTAAGGGAAATTCAGTGGTTTGGTGGTCAAAACGAAGTTGCGTAAATAAAAGTGAATTGTGGCAAATCGAGCAATCGTTCCGGTATTTGGCCATGAATTGACCACGATGAATATCCTCATGGCACATCTGACAGGTCACGGTTTCCCATACAAACCTGATCGTACTAATCCCCGGCTGTGGTTCGTAAGGTTTATGGCAAAAAACACAGGGAACGGCTATGTGTGATCCTTCCAATTTGAAACGTGCCGTCTGATGGTCCGCTACGGTAAAAGTTGTCGGTTTAAAACCATACACGGTATGACATGCTTCGCAATCACCGTCACATCCTGTCGACCGGCGAATTGACCAAAATGTTTGTCCGCGTGGCAGGCTGAACAGGAGGTAAACGAAGGTAAATGATTCAAATCCTCGGTATGACATTCCCGGCACTTGACTGCCGTGTGTTTTCCTAACAAAGGATATTTGGTTTGGGAGTGATCGAAAGGTTTCAGGTCTTTTTTCCAGTCGTTCGTGGTATGGCACCGTTCACAGGTCGTTCCGTAACTCCCCTTATGGACATCCCTGTGGCAGGGCGTACAATTATCGTAAATCAGTCCCGTTAATTGCGGTACAATCGGTATCCATTCCGTGTGTGGTTTATGGCATTTTTCACAAGCCACCGTAACATGCGACCCGGTTAACGGATATCGGGATTTGGTATGATCAAAAGTCTGCCTGACTCGTTTCCAGTCACTATTGTCATGGCAAGTTTGGCATTCCCCGGCAACTTCCCCCCGGTGCACGTCCTCGTGACATCCGGTACACTTATCGAAGACCAGGCCGGTTAATTGCGGTACGGCCGGTTTCCAGGCGGTATGTGGCTTGTGACACTTTTCACAGGTCACTGTCCGGTGGGCGCCGACTAACCGGAATTTAGCCAGGGTATGATCGAACTGTTTTGCGGCCAGGTGCCAGTCGTCGGTATTATGGCAGGAGGAACAATCGTCGGAAACTTCTCCCCGATGCACATCGACGTGGCAAGCGATGCATTTCCGGTCCAGACCCAAAAATGTCCGGTCCAGGACTGAAAATTTCGAATGATCTTTCGCCCAGGCGATAATATCCGGCGCTTTGATCAATTCCCTGGTATGGCATTGATTGCATTTCAGCGATCGGTGCTTTCCGGTAAGGGTATAGCCGGTTTCATCGTGGTCAAAGCGGGAAATGTCTTTGGGCCAGTACACCAGTTCGAAATCACGTCCGTTATGGTCGGAATGACAACCACCGCAATCGGATTTTTTGTCTTTATGGAAACCCGTTCCGGCTTCGATTCTGTTCTTCAGCGGAGAATGACAAATAACACAACCGTCACTCAGTTCCTTTTTCCCTAATTCATGGCATTTTATGCAGTTCAGTGTCCCTTCCAGGTCTTCATGGTACTTGGATAATTCACCGGGGGAAAACTGCCCCTTCAATGGCAATACAAAAAGGAACGGAATAAAGTAACGAAGCAGGTTCATGCCCTATAAACAATCATTTTCCGATCATTACGACAAAATATTTTTATTCTTGGCTCTTGGAGTTTGGTTCTTGGAATTTGGTTCTTGGCTCTTGATATTTTTCTCCCAACTCTTATCAAAGGATTATCATCAAACCTGGGCTTCAATCTTTTTGCCGAAGGCAATCCCGATTGAATTAAGCAACGGAAACGGCAATTCCCCACCGGCAAAAATAAAAACGAAGTCATTGTCCAATTCGATGCGTTTACCTTCCTGATCAAGGATGACCTTATCGGGGTGAATTTCCTTAACGTTGGAATTAAAAATAACCGTTAACTTGTTTTCTTTCAGCGCCCGTTCGATATTGGTTTCATTTCGCGCTTTCAGCCGGAAAAAATTCGGTTTGCGATAGGAAATGGTGACCTGGTTACCCGGTTGGTTTGCCAATCCGATGGCCGCCTCAATGGCGCTGTCCCCGCCGCCAACCACCAATATTTTCCTATCCTGGTAGGTTTCGGCATCTATCAACTTATACATAACTTTCCCCAATTCTTCTCCCGGCACTCCCAATTTCCGGGGAGTACCCCGGCGGCCGAGACTGAGGATTACTTTCCTAACGGAAATTTCGCCCTTGGAGGTCTTCAGCAGAAAACAGCCGTTTTTCCTTTCCACACCCAATAATTTATGATGGGTTCGCAAGTTGATATTATGGGTTTCAATTACCTCATGCCAGATATCCAGCAATTCTTCTTTCGTATATTCCAGTTTGTTCAGCTTTCCGTAAAGCGGCAGTCGCACCGGTTGTACCAGTGTTAATTTTCGCCGCGGGTATTGCAGGATTGTTCCGCCGGGATTGTCCTGGTCGATTATAATGTAGCGCAATCCCAATTCCTTGGCGTGGAGCGCCGCCGCTAATCCCGCGGGTCCGGCGCCGACGATACCAATGTCAAATTCGCATTCGTCGGCATTGCCGATCTGTTGCCGGATATGATCGACGGACTTTACACCGTGCTCAATAGCGTTCCGTATCAACGCCAGGCCACTCAATTCCCCGATGATGTAAATGCCGGGAATATTTGACTCGAAATTTTCCGATAGCTGCGGGATGTCTTCCCGGTGACTTATGTCACCTAATCCGATCTCAATCGCCCCCACGGGGCAATTTTCGGCGCACAAACCATGCCCCACGCAATGGTTTCCATGAATAATAGTGGCTTTCCCGTTGATAAGGCCCAGCACATCTCCTTCCGGACAGGAATCCACGCAGATGCCGCAACCGATACAAACCGTTTGATTTAGAATGGGATGTTGCATTAGAGGTTTGTCCTGCCCCTTGGCCCGTGTTTCAGCCAATTGTAACTTTGCGCGGGCTTCCTTTTTTTTCATTCCCCGGATATATGGAATTAAGAACGCCAGCAAAATTGCGATTCCGATCAGCCAGGAGAGCAGTGATTCAACGTTCATCACAAGATCCACGTATAGCCGAAGGTTATGGCGGTAATTACGTGGATGATCATGATAATAATCATCGTGTAGGCAAATGGTTTGTGAATTACATGCCAATAATGAAAGAGATCATGGGCCGCCTTCCAGAACGCGATCTGACGTGCCGTTTTTACCCGTTTTTTCAATAGTCGTCGAAACGCTTTTAACTGACTTTCCGGTATTGAAGTACTGGTTGTAATCTGTTTGAACAGTTTTCTTTGTGCAAACCAATCAACCATGTCCAATGACAGGATTGTAAATATCCCTAACAATCCACGTCTTTGTATCTTTTCGGCGCCGGTGATTTTATCGATTAATCTCATGGTTTCACCGGAAATGTTGAATTCTCGCTTCAGGTTTTCCTTCATTTCGTGGTCACGTTCCTCGAATTCCTGAAGCGTCAGTTCCTTGCCGCTCACTCGTCGCGGGATTTTGGTATAGATATAGCGACCGATAAACCCGCTTAACGCGACAGCCACCATGGACCAGTACGATACGGAAACCAGGCCTCCAAATTTAAAGGCGGTGTGAAAAGTCACCAGGATGGGACCGGCAATCCCTAAAAATATATGATAATTCAACCATGTTTGTAGGCGGCCCCAGCGTCGAAATCGACGGATTCTTTTCCGTAAAGAATAAATAAACATTATAATCATACCGCTACCGCCGATGATTCCTAACCCGTGTCCGAAAACGCCGCCGGGTTTCCATAACTTATGTTGCGCAAGGCGTGGCCTTTCCTGTATCGTAGCCAAATAATAGGTCCCGGCAGAGTACATAACCCATGTTATACCGGCAAGCAGGGAAATTATTAACAGGGCCATGATGACGCGGTGGACAGTTTTCATTTAAGCAATCCTTTTTATATCGTACATGATGCGCAATTTGTCCCCAACCATCAGAATTAATCTAAATAAATATAAACAGAGAATGAAATTGAAATGACATCCTTTATCGGTCGGAAATAAACAAAAGTACCCCCAACCACAAAAGGGGCTCAGTCAAATAACAAACATTTTTTAATCATCATCATCGTCCTCTTCATTTTCCTCCGCTTTATACGGCTGTCCCGGCGTCCCGGGTTTAACGATGGTCTGCGCCTGCTTATCGCGTATTTCACTATGACGTATTTTCCCTCCCAGATTAGCGGTCCAGGCGCTCAACCCCATGGTAATTATGGCGCTGGCCAACACAATCTTTGATAAGCCTTCGATCTTTCGCTTATTTTTATTCAATAATCCGATAGAAGCCAAAACTCCGGTTAAAATCATAAACCCCAGCGTTATAAAAGCGGCTTCCTCATGTTGCTCAATTTGGTTTTCGCTCACACCGGCGAGTCCCTCAATCATTTCCTCGGCCGGTTCTCCCGTAAAGTAAACCGGTAATGCGGCCAAACCAGCTATGAACAAAACAAGGAAACCAAGTTTTCTCAATTCTTCCTGTGGTTTCCATGTTATCCATAAGAGGATTAAAAGTCCAAATAAAGTAGCAAGGATCGGTATGTGATTGATAAGTAAATGAATGTGAGCCCAATTCATGACGATTCTCCTTCCGCATTAACCAATGAATGATAATAGCCTCTGTAATATATTAATAATTGGTTTATCGCACTTCAAAAAAACATACACGAAACATGAATCGTAAGTAAAAGAAAGGGGGACTGAAAAAAGTCCCCCTTCTTTTTCGAAATGGAATATGTGTTTCCGTTACTTCAAAACTACCATTTTTTTCTGATCGACGAACAATTTACCGTCGGCTGACTCTACTGTCATTTTATAGAAGTAGACGCCGGTCGGAAGCGATTTTCCGTTGACCACAATCTGATAGCTTCCCGGATACAGGTGTTTATCCATCAGGGTCGCAACCTCCTGTCCGAGGACATTGATCAGGACAACTTTAACTTGTCCTTCGTTGCTGATGTTCAGCGGGATCACTGTCGTCGGGTTGAAGGGATTCGGATAGTTTTGTTTGAGCGAAAAACGATCCGGAATTACACCATCCGCCACCGGTTCCACGGTTGCCAGGATTTGATCAATATCCCACCAGATTCCTCCCGGTCCGAACCAGTGCTCCAGCGTATCCGCAAGGGCTACGTCAGTCGCTTCTGTCCAATCGGATAAGGAGGCATCCACACCGATGTTGAAGATTGGTGTAGTACCATTTTCAATTCCTCTATGACAACTGGCGGCACAGGCATTTGGCATACCGTACTCCAGTGTCTTTTGAGGTGAAATCGGCTCGAAGGTGTGCGAGTGAATATCATAATTGATAGCCGATTTAATTGTTTTCGGCATATGACATTTGGAACATCTGCTCTCGCCCGTTCCGGCCGGATCGTAGTCATGGTTGGTGTGTTCGGTTACCACTGCGGCAATCGCCGCTTCATTGGCCACCGGATCAGCCACCATTTCCTTGGTAATATCCTCAAACGGTCCGTGGGTAGCGTGACAGGAAAGACATAAGGTGTTGTTATCATTCTCAGTCGTTATTACCAAATCATTACCCAGGGAATCTTCTTCGACAACTTCCGTGCGAATGTGATGTTTTTCACTGTTATGCACATCATGACATTCATAGCACCTGACTTCATGGTACAGGAATGTCGGTTTCGCGCTTTCATAAAAGTCGAAGTATTGCTGGTGATGTTTCTTGGAATTCCGAATTTCGTTTTCACCTCTCAGACCATCCGGGTAGTAACCCCCATGATCTGAATAGTAATCACCCCAATCATCCCCAACTGTCCAGTCTTTCATATTGGCATCGTCGTAAGGATAATGGAAGGTGCCGTTGGGCTCACTTGCGCCCCGGGAGTGACAGAAACCGCACAGATCATTGGCCTGTTGGGCCGTCAGATCTTCAGGGTTAACGATTCCGTCGGGATCACCAAAGTGGTTACCACCAGGCCCGTGACACCGTTCACAACCGGTATCAATCAAGTCCAGCGTGCCATCACCATCTATATCATAGACGCTGGGACCAACATCACCGGGTCCTGCGTCCGGCGCGTCGGCAACCCACTCACCATCGGAATTCTGTGAAACCGTGGTGGCCGTGAAATGACATCCGGCACACTGTTTTTCAAAAGACCGTTTTTGTGTGTTTGCACTTCCGACAACATCGGCAATGGTAGACGCGGAACTAAACACCGGCGTATAGTCGCCGTTAGCCGGATCCGCATACCATGCTTCAGGATGGTAGGCAACGTACTCATGGGTCTTTTCATTATATTGGATTGGTGAAACGTAATGACTGGCGGTATATCCTCCACCGGAAACCGGAATTTTCAAGAGATAACGTTGCTTGTAAAGCCCGCTACCTCCGTAGGTCAACATTACCGGCATGGTCAGATCGCCGATCGTCACCGTGTACTGATCGTTGGTTTGATCGTAGCCCAGGACCGGAGCGTTGCTGCCGTAAGGTGCAAACACATCCGTTGTGGCTAAGTCCAATCCTTCCTTGAAATCATCGATCCCGTTTTGATTCGCGTCGGCAACCACACCATAGAGGTCAACCATGGAGTTCTCACCGATAGGCACCGAAATTCCATTGGCATGCAAAGAAGTCCGCCAGCCCGACTTATCATCATGGCAGGAAAGACATGCTTCGGAACCAATGTAATTGCCGGCTTGTTTGGGAGTATGGATCAATTTGGCGAAAGCGGAAAGTTCTGCCAATGTTTTTACACTACCGCCGCCACCAACACCATTCTCATCCGTATGACATCCGTAACAGGAATAATCCAGCGTTACCGAGGCAATGCCGTTTTCGTCGAGACGGACGAAATATTTACCGGCCGTGTCATCGTAATATACCATCGAATCCTTCGGCACCGGTTCGGTGTTAATCGCGAAAATATGCGTCTTTACATCACCGTTATGTTCATTCTCGCTCACCGCCGATTTGGAAGCCTCCGGCATATGGCAATCCACGCAGGTGGCCGCCGAATTGTGGTTCATATTTGTCGCTTGTAACGCGTGACAGGTTGAGCATTCCATTTTTACACCGTCTCCCAATGCCTGATCATCGTATACCGTGCTGGCATGCGCATTATGACAGGTATTGCAAGTCAATGCCGCCGAGTGAGGCGAATGGAGAAATTCGTCAAATTGCTCATGATGACGAATGAAGCCGCCTTTGTACTCAATCCTGTTTTGAGAATCGCGATAATGACAATTTCCGCACAAAGCCGAGGAGACATCCTTTTCGATGTTGGCCTTGCTTGGAGCCGCGACATGGTCACTGCCCGGTCCGTGACAGGCTTCACATTGGATGCCCGGTTCCGCGAAAGTTCCAACCAATCCTTCCAGACCATCCTGGTTATTAGTGGCGTCGTCGTCGTCGGAATCAACCCAACCGGTTGTATGACATCGTCCGCAGTTATATTTTTTCGTGCCGATGGCTTCAGTGGAATGGTACCCACTCCAACCCTCGGTTTCCAAATTATACTGGACGTTGCCGCCGGTAATTATGTACCCTTTTGAATCAAGGAATCGCGCTTTCCAACCATAGCCGCCGATGACATAGGTAATATCATCCCACGTGAAGGTTGTGTCAGTGCCATTTCCCATATCGACATTCGCAGGCGGATTCGGCACCGTGCTCCATGGATATGTTGGCGCTGAACCGCTTACCTTGTTCAATTTGTAGGGGTGACCTGATTCCAGAAACGTGGCATGAATATCGTAACCTGCGCCAGTTACATCGGCTGACCCGTGACACGCAGAACAGGCAGATGATCCTACGTATGTCTGGGAATACAAGAAACCGAAAATAACCAAAACAGGGGTATATTTTATCATTGCCCTCATTTGGCCCTCCGTATTATTTATTATCAATCAACTATTTATTAAATAGTTTTATGATCAATACAGGTTATCTGTATTGAACTTGATAAATTTTACATAGTAAAACCTTATAAATCAAGATATACATATCCTGTTTTATATTTTACCGACGGAAACAGGGCTGGAAATGCGTCAAATTAGATATCAGATACGGAATATTCGGCAGATTCGACAGTATTTTCAACGAGCATCGCAATCGTCATCGGCCCGACACCACCGGGGACAGGCGTGAGCGCGGCGGCAATTCCCGTAACTTTTTCCTGATCCACATCCCCCGTCAGATGATAGCCTTTTTCAGATTGATCCGCCACGCGGTTAATTCCCACATCGATGACGATAGCTCCCGGTTTGAGATAAGAATCATCAACAAAATTAGGGACGCCGATGGCGGCGATGACCACATCGGCCTGGCGTGTGTAGTAAGGAATATCTCTTGTACCCGAATGGCAAATCGTGGTCGTGGCGTTGCTGTTTTTGCGTTTCAAACTGGTAAGAATGGAAATCGGCCTGCCGACAATATTGCTGCGCCCGATAACCACAACATGCTTGCCGTTTAAATCTATTTGGTAATATTCCAGGATGCGCATGATACCTTTGGGGGTGCAGGGAATAAAACGCGGTTTACCGGCCGTCAAGCGGCCCAGATTCTCGGGATGAAATCCATCCACGTCTTTATCAGGATCCACCGTCCCAATCACTTTGTCCGTGTCAATTATTTTGGGAAGTGGCAACTGAACTAAGATTCCATGGAATAGTTCATTGCGGTTTAAATCTTGAATTTTATCAATTAGTTCGGATTCGGTAATGGAAGCGGGATACGTAAACGTTTCGGAATAAAGTTCCATATCCCGGAATCTACGGGTTTTGCTGCGTACGTAAATTTTAGAAGCAGGATCTTCGCCAACCAGAACAACCGCCAAGCCGGGTATGATTCCCCGCTCTTTCAGACGCTTGATACGCGGTTTCAAAGAATGATATACGGACTGGCTTACTTCCTTCCCGGAAAGAATCTTCGTTTGTGGCATTTTTGTAGTCAGAGTTTATACGGTTAAAATCAAATGGTCTGTATCCCCGGCAGCGAGGCCTCTAATGAGATTTTTCTATCCCCGATCGCTCCGCCCCTTGGGAGCGAAGACGAATTAAAGATTCTCATCAATCAGCTCGATCAGGGAAGAAATACGATTCTCCACGTCGCTGGTGAGATGGTCTTTTTCGTTACGGAGCATGAACAATTCATCGGAGATGTTCATGGCTGCCAAAATCGCAATTCGTGTGGAGGATTGAGCTGTCGTAAGGCTATCCTGTACTTCTCGCATTTTTCCATCAACGTACTCGGCAATATCCTTAATATAATTGGCATCCGCCGGAGCTTTAACGGTATATTCCTGACCAAAAATACTAACCCGGACTAAACTGGCTCGATCTTCCATTTTTTTATTCCCTAAATCTGGTCAAGTAATTGGATGAGATTTTTCACTTTAACTTCAATTCGTTTCAATTTCTCATCCGCTTTGGAAGGGACATTGCTCTCCCGGGCATGTTTCAATTCTTCAATGAGAATTTTTAACTTGTTTTCCAATTCGCTCAGTAAAGCAATATCTGTCATGCTCTTAATTTAGCTCCAAAATGTTTAGAAACAACACTGATAATTTCATTTATTATTGAGTTTACCTCTTTATCTTCAAGTGTTCGTACATCACTTTGGAAAACAATATTAAACACCACACTCTTTTTATCCCGCCCCAGTGATTCATGCTCATAAATATCAATCGGTCGCACATCCTTTATTAATTCACGGTTTACTTTATATATCTTTTCCGTTACCGCTGCGGTTTTGATGGCTCTATCGAGGATGAAATTCACGTCCCGGTTTATTTTCGGGAAAACGGAAATCGGCTTGTACACGATAGGTTTATCATATATACCCGTTAAAACATTCAGATCCAATTCGAAGCCAAAAACATCACCGGTTTCCAGTTTTAACAACTCTATGTAATCCGGTCGTACCCGTCCCATGATCCCAATCGGAGTATCGTTAATTAAAACCTGGTTACAGGGGTTGTAACCGTTATGGTCCTGATCTTCGTACCGCGGTTTGGTTTTCGCGATTCGTTTCAGGGCGCTGTCTAACAATCCTTTCAGGGAATAAAAACTATGCGGGCGATCCTGGGATGTATGTACGTTCTTTTCATTAATGAGTCCGTGAACAACACCGGCGAGGACAAATCGTTCTTTAATTCCCGCAAAACCGTCCGATTCCTGTTCGTGAACCTGCCCTGTTTCAAATAGTAATAAATTTTTATTTCCGTTCTTGATGTTAAAATCGACGGTTTGTAACAAACCGGGCAGCAGGGACGTTCGCAAAACGGACATTTGTTCACTGAGGGGGTTTAACATCACAACCGGCGTTTTGCCCAGACTGGCGGCATACTTTTTGGGCTGTAATGAGTTGTTGTAACATTGGTGAAAACCCAACCCCACAAACGCATCAATGATCGGGCCGACGGAATCCAGAGGATCAACTTTCGAAGTCGGGAAACTGCTGGTGAATCTCCGGCTTGGAGATATGGTGTCGTACCCCTGCAATCGTATCATTTCTTCGATCAGATCAATTTCGCGTTCCAGATCGGGACGAAAACTGGGGGGGATACATTCCCAAACATCTGATTCTGGTTGTTGCCATGATATTTCCAAACCGCTCAGGCATTGCGCGATGAATTGATCATCGTATTTCACACCGGAAACCAATTCCAGTTTGGATTTACGCAATTCTATCTTGGGACGTGTGATTATTTTAGGATAGGCATCGACTACTTTCGAAGCCAATTCACCGGCGGCGTATTCTTCCAAAAGATTCACGATACGCCAAAACGCGGTCATTGTAGCTTCCGGGTCGGCTCCGCGTTCAAACCGTCGGGAGGCTTCCGTGAGCATACCTAACGATTTTGCCCCTTTCCGTATGGTAAGGGGATCAAAATAGGCGCTCTCAATCAGGACCGTATTTGTTTTATCGGAAACCGCGGAATTCAAACCGCCCATAATACCGGCCAGGGCCACCGGTTTTTCCCCATCGGTAATTAACAGGTGGTGCTCATTCAGCTCATGTTTTTCTTCATCGAGAGTAACAAACAATTCGCCCTTTTCTGCGCGACGGATCACGACCTGGCGGGTTTCGAAGCGGTCATAATCGAACATATGGGTCGGATGTCCCATCTCAAGCAACACATAATTCGAAATATCGACAATATTATTTATGCTTCTCTGCCCCGCTGCTTTTAAATAATCCACCATCCATTGCGGGGACGGCCCGACCTTAACGTTTTTAACAACCCCGGCCACATACCGCGGACAGCCATCGGGATCATCGATAATCACTTCCACCGGTTCGCTCTCTTGGGCGGATGTCCTTACATGGATCTCCGGCTTTTTAAGCTTCCGACCGGTTTTTACCGCAATCTCCCGGGCGATTCCCAAATGCGAAAGCGCATCCGGTCGGTTGGGGGTGATATCCAACTCAAGACTGCCGAAGGAGCGATTTAATATTTCGGCCACCGGTTGCCCGATTTCCGTGTCTTCCGGGAGGATCATAATTCCCGTATGTTCATCGGAAATGCCCAATTCCCGTTCGGAACAAAGCATTCCGAAGCTGACTTCACCGCGAATTTTCGCTTTTTGTATTTTGATTTTTCCCGGCAAAACCGATCCGACCTTTGCGAAAGGAACAACCTGTCCGGCTTCAACATTGGGCGCGCCGCAGACCACCCGATAGTCCTGTCCCCCATCGTTCACTAGGCACAACTTCAATTTGTCGGCATTCGGGTGTTGATCCACGGCGAGCACTTTTGCCGTAACAACATCCTTTATTTCCGACAAATCCAACCCGATTTCCGCCTCCATACCCAACATGGATAACATATCCGCCAACTGTTCGGGAGTCTCTTCGATGTTAACAAACTGTCTTAACCAATTGATTGAAATTTTCATTTTCTAAAAACTATTCTTGGATTCGATTATTCATATGTTATTTGCAAGGAGATTCAGCAACCTGTTCACGAAGCTCGGACCGACGATTTATGATTAAAACTGTTCCAGGAAGCGGACATCTCCCTGATAAAAATGCCTGATATCCTGGATTTTGTATTTTAACATGGCAATGCGTTCCACGCCCATTCCAAAGGCATAGCCATGCCATATTTCCGGGTCATACCCGACATTTTTAAACACGGCGGGATCCACCATGCCGCAGCCCAGGATTTCCATCCATTGCCGGCGTTCATCGTCCCAGATATCAAATTCTCCGCTGGGCTCGGTGAAAGGAAAGAAACTGGGGCGAAACCGGATTTTTTTATCGTCGCCGAACATTTGCCTGATAAAATATTCCAGCGTGCCTTTCAATTCGGTGAAGGGTACGTATTTATCCACGAACAAACCTTCGACCTGGTGAAATAAACAGAAACTTTTGAAGCTGATGGCTTCGTTTCGATACACGCGGCCGGGAACAATATAACGTAACGGAGGTTCCTGGTTTTCCATCAAATGAATCTGGACATTGGATGTATGTGTCCGTAAAACCGTGTTATCATCGATGAAGAAGGTATCCTGCATATCGCGGGCGGGGTGATGCTTAGGGATATTCAAAGCCTGGAAATTATGATAGTCATCATCGACTTCAGGACCATATGCCACTGAAAACCCAATCGATTTAAAAATCGATTTAATGGTATCCAGCGTTTGCTGCAAGGGATGATAAGAACCTACCGGATAGTAGAGTCCGGGCAAGGTATAATCCGCCTGTTCCTGTGCGGACTTGGTGTCCTTCCGTTCAACCTCTTTTACCTTTTCTTCAAAGGCGGTAGTTAATTCTTTTTTAAGCTGGTTTAATAATTTTCCGTAAAGCGGTTTTTCGGAAGGATCCAGGGTGGCCATTTTTGAGAACAAATCGGCCACCAGGCCTTTACGGCCTAGATACTTAATTCGTAACGCTTCTACTTGTTGGGGATCGGTGGGAAAAGCAGCCAAGGCGGCTCGGAAAGAATTCCGTACCGCCTCGATGCTTTCTTTTAAAGACATTGTTACGCCTTGACTGTTTTAACTAATTCAGCGAAGGCTTCCGGGTGTTCCACGGCCATATCGGCCAGGACCTTCCGGTTTAACTCAATACCGCTTCGTTTCAGACCGGCAATAAATGTGGAATAGGACATACCATGGAGCCGTGCTGCCGCATTGATTCGCAATATCCAGAGCCGACGAAATTGACGTTTACGTTGACGTCGGTCCCGATAAGCGTAGACGCCTGCTTTCCATACGGCATCTTTTGCAGCTTTAAAATTGCGGCTCCGGGCACCATAGTAGCCCTTGGCCTGCTTGACGATTTTACGGTGTCGTCTGTGTCTTGGTACGGAACTATTTGCTCGTGGCATTCAGTGCTTCCTCCTATTTTAGATCCCTAACATCCGACGGACTCTTTTCCTTTCGGAACTGTCCACCAAACCGGGTTTACGCATTTTCCGCTTGGCACTATTCGAACGCCGGATGAGCATGTGTCTATGGTTTGCTTTATTACGCCGCAGTTTTCCCGATCCGGTTAACTTAAACCGCTTGGAAACACCACGACGGGTTTTCATTTTCGGCATTCACATTCTCCTATTTAGCAGTAAAAATGACAGACATTCTTCGCCCTTCAAGAGGGTTATGTTTTTCAATGACGGCTATGTCACTCAACATTTCCACAACTCTTTCCATGATTAGGTCGCCCAGGTCCAAACGGGCCATTTCCCTTCCGCGAAACATAACCGTTACTTTCAATTTGCATCCGTCTTTTAAAAATTTCTTCCCCTGATTAATCTTGGTCTCAAGATCATGATCATCGATTCTTGGTCGTAAACGTACTTCTTTGATTTTAATAACATGTTGTTTTTTCTTGCTCTGCTGGACTTTCTTTTTTTCTTCGTACTTTAATTTTCCGTAATCAAGAATCCTGCATACCGGAGGCTTGGAATTGGGAGACACCTCCACCAGGTCGAGATTGGCCTCCCGGGCCTTTTCCAATGCGGTTTCTAAACTTACAATTCCAATTTGCTCTCCATCATGTGATATTAGTCGAACTTCTTCAGCATTTATTTCATCATTAATGCGCGCGTTAGATAACTTACTGATAAGTATTCCTCCTTTGTAATATTTCTTCCTTAAGATCCCGAATCACGTTTTCCAACTTTTCGGCCCCTAAATCGCCGACAAATCGGCGCCGGACAGAGACTTGTCCGGACTCCGCTTCCCGCAAACCGACGATCAGCATAACGTTGATTTTTTGTAATTCGGCCTGACGTATTTTGGCTCCGACTTTGTCTGGTCGGTCATCCAGATTTACCCTGATGCCGGCCTCCTTAAGACTTTCGTACACTTTATGAGCGTAGTCATGCACTTTTTCAGATACGGGTAGAATCGTCACCTGAACAGGAGCCAGCCAGAGTGGGAAATCGCCGCCATAATGCTCAATTAAAAAACCGATAAACCGCTCGTGCGTGCCCAGGGGGGCGCGGTGAATACATAAGGGGGTTTCTTCAGCTCCATTTTCATTTACGTAAGTTAAATCAAACCGACGGGGAATTGCAAAATCAACCTGATTGGTGGCCAAAGTAAATTCCTTGCCGATCGCGCTCCATACCTGAACATCGATTTTGGGTCCGTAAAAGGCTGCTTCACCCGGGATCTCATCGTACTCAATTTCCCCTGCATCCAAGGCTTCCCTTACCGCCTGCTCGGTCCGGGCCCATAATTCCGGTTCATTGACGTATTTACCACCCAGTCCCTCGGGATCGTGCAGACTGAAACGCATTTTATATTTCGTGATTCCGAAAATGTCAAAATAATGCAGATACATCCGGCATACGGCCAGGAATTCGCTCTTAAACTGTTCCGGGGTGCAATAGATGTGCGCGTCATTCATCTGCATGCTGCGAACGCGCATGAGTCCGAAAAGTTGGCCGCTTTTTTCATAACGATAACAAGTACCGTATTCCGCCAGACGCAACGGTAAATCCCGATAACTGCGCGGAGCGGAAGCATAAATTTTGTGATGATGAGGACAATTCATCGGTTTTACGTAGTATTCGGTCCCATCCACGTCCATGGCCGGATACATGCTGTCTTTATAATGCTTCAGATGCCCTGAACGTTCATAAAGAATACCTTTGGACAAATGCGGTGTTCGGACTCTCAGGTACCCCGCCTTGGCTTCGGTCTCCTTGGCCAGTTTTTCCAGTTCCTCAATAATAACAGCGCCGTTGGGAAGCCATAATGGCAACCCGGGACCAACCTCATCGTCAAAAATAAAGATTCCCAGCTCTTTCCCCAGTTTTCGGTGATCCCGCTTTTTCGCTTCTTCCAGGAAAGTTAAATAGTCCCTCAGGCCCTTTTTGGAACTGAAGACGGTACCGTAAATACGCTGAAGCATCTTGTTCCGTTCATCGCCCCGCCAGTAAGCCCCGGAACTGCTCAATAACTTGAAATATTTGATCTTTCCGGTAGAGGGAACATGGGGACCGCGACAGAGATCAATAAAATCATCCTGTTGATAGGTCGTGATTGTTTCATGCGGGTCGATCTCTTTGAGAATTTCGACCTTATATGATTCACCGATTTCATCGAATAATTTTATCGCTTCATCACGCGTCAGTACTTTGCGGAAAACTTTAAAATCTTTCTTTGCCAGTTCCCGCATCTTTGATTCGATATTTTTCAAATCTTCTTCGGTAAAGGTGCCGTCGATATCAAAATCGTAATAAAAACGGTTTTCAATAGCCGGACCAATCGTGACCTTGGCGGTGGGGAACAGTTCTTTCACGGCCTGGGCCATCAGGTGAGCTGTGCTGTGGAGCAATACCTCGTGCCCCTCCGGTGTATCGCCGGTAAAGAGCGTCAATTCGGAGTCTTCCTGAATCGGGGTCGACAAATCAACCAATGATCCATTCACTTTGGCCACAACCACGTCGTTAGCCAGTCGCGGACCGATGCTGCCGGCTATCTCGAGCGGAGTAATTCCGGCCGGATAGGTGCGCGTGGACTTGTCGGGAAAGGTTATGATGATTTGTTTCATGGTTTAAATATTTCGAGAGGACAAATTAAGCAATAAAATAAACAATAGGGGAACATGCGAAATGGTTATCGTCATTTCGACAAATTTTCTTTCGATCGTAAAGTACGTTTATGTTCATATTATCGTTTGCAAATATTTCGTGGGCGATGACGGATTTGAACCGCCGACCCCTTGCATGTCAAGCAAGTACTCTAACCAACTGAGCTAATCGCCCGAATTAAATTCTCAATTTAAAAAAAGCAGTCATGTGACCGGTGATTAAGAACGTCTTTGTTGACACCGACCCTCCCGATATCAATCGGGATACTCTAACCAACTGAGCTAATCGCCCGAATTAAATTCTCAATTTAAAAAAAGCAGTCATATGACCGGTGATTAAGAACGTCTTTGTTGACACCGACCCTCCCGATATCAATCGGGATACTCTAACCAACTTCCTTCCGCTCGATTTCATCGGGGAGCCAAGCGTCCACCGTCAAAATGATCTAACCTATTCAGAAAAAGCCGTGAAATTTAATAAAATCTACGTATTAAAAAGAGAAAGATTTTTAACCTGATTTCGTTTCGGTTTGTGTCTCCGTTTTGGAATCCCGATAGCCAAGTAAAAACGGAACAATTTTCACTCCGACTAAACCGATAAATTTCACAACCCTACTATTATTAACAATATCGGTGATTATTAGGAACACTTAATATGGAAATCCGGCCGCCATCCACATAACTATTTGTTATGAACGGAGAAAATTTCACTATAGGCTACCTGATTTTGCAAAATATCCATCGCCGTATTGACAACATCATCCCTGGAAAGGCTAACTTTGAAGCGCCCTTCATTTCCTTCGTAAATATTGGCAAACTCCTGCCACAGGCTCAATTCCAACCAGTCTTTTTCCTCGTCAAAGAGGGATGATTCCCGGTTGGCAATGAAAGCTTCGATATTTTGAAACGCGGTTTGCAATTCCACGCTGGTACTGTCCATCGCCAAAAGCTTTGATTTTGCTTCTTCATATTGTTTTTCACCGGCAAGGTTAACATTCAGATTTATATCCTGTAAATACAGTCTGAATTTTTCCAGTAATTGATCGTCGTTTTCAACCGCTGAAAGCGATGGATAATCAAATCTATGTTTTTGGGCAAAGGAAAAAAACGCGCCCTGCCGCCAGCATTCGCGCGTAAGCGGCGGTACTTTTTTACCGCTTACTTCATGATCCGGGACAATGCCCCCACCGCCTTTTACAAGGCGACCGCCAACGGTGGTAAAAACCGAGTCCTTTTCATGGTGACTGATAATTAAATCCTCATCGATATAACCCGGTTTTTGGATTAAACGGCCACTTGGTATGTAATATTTTGCGGTGGTGATTTTGAGGGACCGTTTGTCGTCCAATCCAAACACCGTCTGCACCAGCCCTTTTCCAAAGGATGTGCTGCCGATAATAACCGCCCGGTCCATGTCCTGCATGGTGCCGGCAACGATCTCACTGGCGGAGGCGCTACCGCCATTGATGAGTACTGCCACTTTCATATCGGCCGGTACAATCGGCCGTTTGGTAGAATAGAAAGTGCGATTGGCTTCACGGGTACGTCCCCGGGTGGACAGCAACAGTTTCCCCTTGGGGATGAACATATCCAGAATTTCGATGGCCGAATTGAGGAGCCCGCCCGGATTATCGCGTAAATCCAGAATTACGGATTCGGCACCCCGGTTCATAAGCTTTTTCAATGCCTCTTTCATCTCGGGACCGGAATTTTTCGAAAACCGCGTTAAACGAATATAGCCAATTTCGTCGTTCAACATCCCTGCGTAGGCCACATCTTTTACGCGAATATCATCACGCTCCAGTGTGAATTCCAACGGGTCGTCGTCACCAAAACGCTCAATAGTCAGTTTTACCTTGGTGCCTTTTAGTCCCCGGATCATCTTTGCGGCTTCGTCGAGATTCATGTCTTTGGTCGGTTTATCATCGATTTTAATGATGACATCACCGCTGATAATTCCCGCCCGCTGGGCCGGTGTATCATCCATGGGAGCAATTACCGTAAGACGTCCCTCCCGCTCCCCGATTTGAATACCGACACCGCCGTATTTACCGCTGGTCAACAGTTCAAGTCCTTCCCGCTCATCCGCTTCCATGTAAACGGTGTAGGGATCCATTTCGTTGACCATATCGCGAATACTGGCCCGGGTAAATTTTTCGATGTTTATATCATCAACATAATTGGTGATCAGGTATTTATAAACATTATTGATCAGTCGTTGTGAAAAGGCGATCTGTTGAAATATATTGGATTTCGTAAACGCAAAAGAGCCGAATCCTATCAGGGCAATCAGTAAAGTTATTAAATATAATTTGTGCTTATTATTTTTGAATTTCATGATTGTACAAAATGTCTCCTGATTATTTCATTCCATACTTGTTCCTGAATGCTATGGACATCCTGATGTCCGTCAATAGCAACGAATCGTTCGGGAAATCGTTTCAATAATTCATGATAGGTATTCCGGGCCCGGACCTGGAATTCCATTCCTTCCCGCTCGATTCGATCTTTGGAGAGCCCCTGCCGTCCCAGGGCCACTTCCGGTCGAACATCAACAAGAAAAGTGATGTCGGGTGTTAATTCATAGGTGGCAAACGTGTTCAATTTGATCAGCCATTCCAGGTCCAGGTTTCTCCCGCCCCCCTGATAAGCCAGGGTTGAATCGGAGTAACGATCGGCGATTACCCATTTCCCCTCTTCAAGGCTTGGTAAAATCACTTCCCGGGTTAATTGCGCCCTGCTGGCGGTCATGAGCAGAGCCTCCGTCCGGTCAACTAATTCGTCCGTATCTTTGTAAAGCAAAATTTGCCTGATCGCTTCGGAAACCCGGGTGCCTCCCGGTTCGCGAACCAGGATAGCCGGTTGTTGACGGGCGTTTAAGCGCTCCAGTAATAATTTTGCCTGGGTGGATTTTCCGCACCCGTCAATTCCTTCAAAGGTAATAAACCTTGCTTCATTCGAAATAGACATTGGGATCATTCTTTCCAACTAATATTACACATTCACCGCGGGCTGGATTGGACGTAAAATGGTCGACCAATTCCGAAACGGTACCGCGTATAATTTCTTCATGTATTTTGGTTAATTCCCTACAAACAACTGCCGGACGATCGCCAATATACTTTAAAATATCGTTTAATGTTCGCACCAATCGGCGGGGACTTTCGTAGAGAATATAGGTGGCGCTTTCCCGGGCCATGGCGGTCAAACGTTTTTGTCGTCCTTTTTTCGGTGGTAAAAACCCTTCAAACAAAAAACGGTCCGTGGGCAACCCGGAAGAAACCAGGGCGGCCAACACGGCGGAAGGCCCCGGAATGGATTCGACACGAATTCCGGCTTCGATAGCCGCGCGAATCAACTTGTAAGCCGGATCGCTGATTCCCGGTGTCCCGGCGTCGGTTACCAACCCCACATCTTCGCCGGAATGGAGACGGGAAATGATCTGCGGAATGCGATTCAATCGGTTGTGTTCAAAATAACTGATTACCGGCGTTTTGATTTGATATTGATTTAACAACTTCCGGGTCGTCCGGGTATCTTCCGCGGCAATAAGCGCAACCATCTTCAATGTTTCAACGGCCCGGTAAGTAATATCTTTCAAATTCCCGATCGGCGTGGATACGATATATAAGACGGAATCTTTACTCATAAATGGAAAACGTGATTCGTGATACGTGAAACACGCGTTTCGCCGGTTGTGGCAACGCATGATACGCCGGTATCGCGTGCATCCTGATTAGCATTTTCTGATGATGGTTATTCGTGGACGACACATGAGTTACTATTAAAGACCGGCAATTACCTCGTGTATTGCGTCCGCGATGCGGTCGATTTGCCGGGCGCTGATCGTGAGGGTCGGGGCAATCCTGACCGTTGTATGGTGAGTTTCCTTGGCGTAGACGCCGTGTTCCAATAGTTTCAACGAAACTTTATGTCCGTCCAAACGACGTTCATCGAACAGCTCGAAAGCCGTTAGTAGTCCCTTTCCCCGAACGTCTTTTATTTTGTCGGGAAAATTTTCCTTTATCGACAATAACCGGTCCATTAATTGCGCTCCTCTTATCCTTGCCTTTTCGGCAAGGTTCAACTCGACAAGGGCTTTAATAGCGTAAACCGCCACAACCGCCCCCAAGGGATACCCGCCAAAAGTGCTGCCTTCGGAACCGGGTGTCAAAAGTCCGATCACTTCATCGCTGCCGGCGACAAAGGAAACGGGCAAAATTCCTCCACCGGCGGCTTTCCCACAGGCCATTAAATCGGGTTTAATGCCGTACAACTGATGGGCGAAGTTTTTTCCGGTACGACCGAAGCCCGTTTGTACTTCGTCAAGGGCCAACAGAATATTGTATTCCCGGCATAATTCGGCAACCCGGGGCCAATAATCGTCGTCAGGAACATGAACTCCCGCTTCCCCTTGTATCGGTTCCGCAAAAAAGGCCGCAATGCGATCGCCTTTTTCCCGGAACAAGTTTTCCAGGGCCTCCGGATCGTTAAAGGGAACCAATTCTATTCCCGGGAGAAAGGGACCGAAGTCCGACCGGGAATCGGGATCATCGGAGAAGGTAACGGCCGTCATGCTGCGGCCATGGAAATTGCCTCTGGCGCCGACGATAATCGCTTTATCAGCGGGAATTCCTTTTACCCGGTAACCCCAACGGCGGGCCATTTTGAACATGAGTTCCGGGGCTTCCACACCGGCCACTTTCGGAACAACACGATCCATTTCAGTGATCGCCGTGGCCGCCAATAAAAAAGCGCTCATGTACTTGTGCCGGATGGAACGGGGCACCGTCGGAATCCTTTCCTCCTCCAGATGGGCAATGACCGCCTTAACAATCATGTCGTTTAACTGTCCCTGGTTTACAGCCGAATAACAGCACAAACTATCGATTATCTCTTTCTCAACATAGGCCCTGACTTCGCTCGGATCGGGTACGCGGCAAATCAGGGTTGAGGAATTACTGACGTGCGAAACGACAACATCTTCCAGGGGGTGATAATTATGGCCTCCGTACCGGTTCTCAATTTCTTCGTGTTCCCGGGGTGACAAGTCACCGATCCGGACTCCGTTAACGGTCAAATCGTCGCCATAACCGGAAATTGTAATTTCGGCCATTTCAGCTCCTTAATTGGTTGATTAGGGATGCGATCATTGATTGTAAATTTACAGTAGGTAATCTGAATCACCCATAAACAAGTTTCCGCCATCACCGCAATGATGATCACGGTCGTTGGTTTGA
>JAADGP010000039.1 GCA_013152315.1 FCB group bacterium | reverse complement strand
TTTCGCCGTGTTGGCCCAAATGGCAAAACGCCGCGGAGGATTCAATCCGGGTCCTCCACCGTCAGAGTACCGTCACTTTGTTTCACCAAGGTCTTTATTTTTTGCTCGGCTTGCTCCAGGGTCTGCCGACAGGCTTGCGTTAAGCGAACACCCTCTTCAAACAATTCCAGGCTTTTTTCCAATGATTCTTCGCCGGACTCCAATTGCTGAACAATTTCTTCCAGACGTTTAAAAGCGGCTTCCAATTGAATCGGTTCTTTTTTCTTACTCATGGCTAAACTTACTGAAAAAGGAGTTTGAATGCGGAATAAAATAGTAGGTTATTCATGACCAATTACGGGGTGAAAAATTGTACAAGAACCAAGAGCCAAGAACCAAGAACCAAATTCCAAGAGCCAAATTCCAAGCGCCAAAAAGGATCAAAGATCATCGGTTTTGTTCGCCCGCAGCCGCCCGTCGGCGGTCTGCAATTCGAACGGGGCGCCCACCTCAAGCGCCCTGGCGGAGCGAATTACCCGGCGTTCGGGGAGCGTGTAAGCGATGGAATATCCCCGGGCCAGAATATCCTGGGGATTGAGGGCTTCCAGCTTCTTCCACAAGCCCGATAAATGGGAAGTCCGTATTTTAACAAAATACCCGAAAGACTGGATCAACTGGTGATTCAATTGGTCCAGGTATTCCATGTGCCTTTTAATGCGTTTTTCCGGTTGTTGAAAGGCATAGCGACTGGTCAGGTGATCCAAATCCTGCCAGATTTGTTCCAGCCGATGCCGCAGAATACGGGTCATTGTCAGGACCTGTTGGTCCAGTTTCGCTACCAGGTCGCTCCGCGCCGGGGCCACCAGTTCCGCCGCTGCCGAAGGGGTCGGAGCCCGCAAATCGGCGACCATGTCGGCGATGGAAAAATCGGTTTCATGTCCCACGGCGGCAATTACCGGAAGGGGACAGGCATGAATCGCACGCGCCACTTTCTCTTCATTAAAGGGCCATAAGTCTTCTAACGATCCACCACCCCGGCCGATGATAAGCACATCCACCTTCCCGTACGTCGCGAATTCCTCCAACGCCTGAACCAGGTCATCGGCCGCGCCTTCGCCCTGTACAAGGGTGGGACGCAATATCACTTCCACGTGGGGTGCCCGCCGTCCCAGGATCTGCAATATATCCTGAATAGCCGCTCCCGTGGGGGAAGTGATCACACCCACGCGGGACGGATAGGGGGGCAACGGTTTTTTCCACCGTTGTTCAAACAATCCCTCAGCAGCCAATTTCTTTTTCAGGGCTTCGAAAGCCAAATACAAAGCACCGATACCGGCCGGTACCATCCCTTGCACGATAAGCTGGTACTGCCCCCGTTGCTCATACACCGATATGCGACCGTCGGCCAACACCTGCATGCCGTTTTCGGGGGTAAAGCGTAAAAACTGGTTATTCCCGCGAAACATCACGGCCCGCAATTCGGCCCGGTTGTCTTTGAGGGTGAAATACATGTGGCCGGAACTGTGATGCGTAAAATTGGATATTTCACCGGAAATCCTGACTTCCGGGAACGTCCCTTCCAGCAGGCTTTTTATCCGCCCGGTAATTTCACTGACACTTAAAAGGGGGATATTATTCTTTACGGCAGCGGACATTCCGGTGCTCCGGCATTTAACCAACAGGTGTACCAGAGAGAAGCAATCATAACGGCCGCTTTCCCCAGGCGATCCTCAACAACATCCTGCGTCTCGGAATACAATACCGCCAAATATTCGGAATCGAAAGGATGTTCTTTATAGTCGGCCAGTTGTTCGCGCTGTTCCGGTGTTAACCGGCGACGCGCCAGGGAATCGGCCTGCAACAGGCGCGTATGCAACGCGTATGATTCATTCACAACGGCAAAAGCCGCCTCCAGCGGATCATCCACCGGCGCAACGGTCCCAATCGGTTTAATCGCGGTTACGTACCGGTCTACCATTTGGGTTTCCCACCGGAAATGAACGCCTTCATTACCCGTTAACTGACCATTGTAATTTGATACCACGTGCAAAGGCATGTGGATATCGGCCACGTAATGACCCAGCGCCGCCATATCCATGAGGGCCTGGTGCCACTCCTGTTTTTCCAGGCTGGCGGTGATCTTCTGGCAATAGGCTTCGATCGCCCAGGGGGCGATTCCCCATTCCAGGACTTTCTTTGCACCGTATTTTCGCCGCAACTCGTCCAGATTATGAGACACCCCGTCAAAGGGATATGAGCCGTAATAATCCATATCGATATAGTGCCGGTAGCCCTCGTCCGGATCGGTTTTTCGCCATATATCGGGATCCGGCGCGTGGTTAACCAACGTGTCCTGATAAGCCAAAACAAATTCGCCGAATTGACCGGGCACCAAGGTACTGGCCACCCGATTTATTCGGCGATGTCCTTCGTATCCCCAACCATATAGTACCCCCATAAGGAGGGGAATGACCAGGAACTGAATCCAAAGCAAACGTCGCACGCAACGACTCGTTGCTAACGATTCTTTTTCTTATGTCGATTGGCACGCAAGCGTTTCTTACGCTTATGCGTGTTCATCTTCCTCTTTTTACGTTTTTTTCCGCAGGGCATATTTCCTTCTTTCCAAATCAAAGGTTGGTTTAACAGGCCTGAGGCAATATTGGCATTCCATGCTTACCGTTCTTCCTCATACGGCCAATTTAATTCATTCTACTAACAGGGCGTCATTTACCCGGGAACGCATATGTTTTGACGGTTTAAACGTCGGTACATATCGCTCCGGTAAATAAATAGCTTCACCCGTTCCGGGATTACGAGCCTTCTTCGGCATGCGGTGTTTGACTCCGAAGGTTCCAAACCCACGAAGTTCAACGCGCTCATTACGCGCCAGAGAATCAATAATAGTGGCCATAACCCCATTCATCACTGCTTCGGTTTCGACTTTCGTTAACCCCGTTGCAGCGGATACGATGTCAACGATATCTTGTTTTGTCATCGGTTACTCCCAACGCCAGCGATAGGCCGGTCCGGAATTGAACCAGGAACTGGCTGTTTGTTCCAAATCTCCCAGGAGATATTCTAACAAGGGGGGCCGTTTCTTGCGAATCTTCACGGTCTTGGGTTTGCCTTCGATCCCCCCTAACTCGCCGGCGATTTTTAAAGCATCTTCAAAGGTTCCCAACGTATCAATCAAACCCAGTTCAAACGATCGGGTACCGGTAAACACGCGTCCGTCGGCCAGCCGTTTCACATCCTCCAGCGCCAAATTCCGGTTTTCGGCGACCGCCGTCATAAATTGCGAATGTAAATCCCGAATAATTGTCTGAAAATACTTCCGGTCGGCGTCGGTAACTTCACGAGTGGGTGAACCGGCATCCTTTAAACTCCCGCTCTTTACCGTTTCAAATCGCAATCCGATTTTATCCAACAGCTCGGTTGCCACCGGATAATCCAATATAACCCCTATGCTGCCGGTAATGGAGCCCTGATTGGCCACGATGAGTTCGCTGCCCAGGGCCGCGTAATATCCCCCTGAGGCGGCCATGCTGCCGACTGAGACAACAACCGGTTTTTGTCCCCGTAACGATTTTACCTTTTCATAGATTTCCTGGGACGGGGCGACCGCGCCGCCGGGACTGTTTATCCGTAGAACGATGGCCTTCACGTCCTCCCGTTCGGCCAGTTCGGACAATTCTTCCACAATCCGTTCGGAGGTGAAAATCGGCCCTTCTAATTTTACAATCCCCACTTTCGGCCCCAATCCGAGACCGTCCCGGCTTCCGCCCATGGGAAACAAACGCACAAATAAATACAACACCAAAATAACGCCTAAACTAATCCACACCCAACGATTAACCGTCCGGGGATTGGCCGGCGACGTTAACCTTCCTTCACCCATACGACCAATTTCTGTCCGGGATAAATATATTCCCCGTATTTCAATCCGTTCCAGCGACGAATCTTACTGGCCCGGGTCCGGTATCCTTCCGCAATATGTCCCAGGGTATCGCCTTTCTTTACCGTGTATACGACTTTCACGTGACCGCTGGGCCCCTGAGCGCCGGCATACAAGGTGCGGGAACTGGCTCCGCGGATGGGAACCGTTAATTTCTGTCCGACACGAATCTTATGCCGGTTACGAATCTTGTTTACCGATGCCAGGTCATGGATCGAAATGTTATATTTTTTGGCGATGGACCACAAACTTTCCCCACGCCTTACGCGATGAACGATATATTGGGGCGCAAAACGCTGATTTTCGGGGAGAGCATTGAAATTGGCCAG
>JAADGP010000066.1 GCA_013152315.1 FCB group bacterium | reverse complement strand
TAGTGGCGCCCATAGGCAAGGCAATAGTCAGTTTGTCCTTCCCCAACGCGTATTTCACCTGTGAAAAACAATGTACGTTGATAAGTAAAGTTTCCATCATCAGCAATTATTCGGCTTCCGATTTTTCCGGGTTCACGATCATGGTCCCGATTCCCCGATCGGTTCCCAGGGTAGCAAACGGATAAATATCTTATCTCCGGGCCGCAGCGGCGAATCCGCCGGTTCGCTCCGCAGGATGCAGTTGCTTTGCAGGGCCGAAGTCAACATATGCGACCCCCGTTTGGTGGAAGGAGCGCAACGGATTTCCCCGTTCTCGATCCAGGCCTTGCCAAACAAAAACCGGACTTTTTGAGATTCGCGGGGAAATGTTTCGGTCAATGTTGCTTCAACGAGACTGCTTGTCCGGCAACCCATCCATTGTTCAATTGTGGACCAGATGTATTCCATAAACCCGATGAATAACGATACGGGATTTCCCGGCAGGCCGAATATTAACGTTTCCCCGGTCGAGCCGAAGAACAGCGGTTTGCCGGGCTTTTGCGCGACTTTCCAGAAATGTTGTTCCACGCGCAGATCAAGCAATACACGGCGCACATAATCGTGCTTTCCCATTGAAACGCCGCCCGATGAAATAATCAGGTCACAAGTATCCAGGGCTTCGGTTAAAAAGGAGTTTAGCGCCCCGGGATCATCCCGGATGACGGCTTGCAGTGTAACCTCAGCCCCGGCTTTGCGGATGAAATCGGCCAGCAAATAAAGGTTTGAATTGTAGATTTGTCCCGGTTTCAACGGTTGCCCCGGTTCCGTCAGCTCGTCGCCGGTGGCGTACAAGGCGATTCGTGGTTGTAGATAAACGGGAACGGTTCCGATGCCGAAAGTGGCCATTACGCCCATTTCGGCCGGACCGATTTTCAGTCCCGGTCGCAACAATTGTTCACCTTCGTGAATCTCTTCCCCCCGGACTCTTACGTTTTGGCCGGGTGTTACCGGACTGAAAATTTCCACCCCTTTCCCGGTATTGAACCCGCTGGTGTGTTCCACCATAACCACGGCGTCGGCGCCGGCGGGGAGTGGGGCGCCCGTCATGCACTGAGCGCAAGTTCCGGCTTCGATTGTGAAATCGGCCGGACTACCGGCCGGTACGGAACCAATAAGGGACAAACGGACCGGTGATTCATTGGTTGCCTTCGCGGTGTCCGCGGCGCGAACGGCAAAGCCGTCCATGGCCGAATTGGTAAACCGCGGCATGGGAAAAGTGGCCGTGATTTCCCGGGCCAGGATACGCCCCGAACTTTCGGTCAATGGAACCGATTCGGTCTTGGGAGCGGGAATTCGCTCCCGGATGATATGGCGGGCTTCGGTTACCGTTATCATGACACTTTCGTAATTAATAAACCAATGGCGATGATTAAAACGAAACCCAATGTTTTCTGAATGGTGGCCGGTTTGAATTTCAACGCCCCGAAATGGGAGCCGATTAAACCGCCCGCCAGAACGGCGGCGATTAAGGGTAGGGCGAATTCAAAATCGTAGGCGCCCCGTTGGTAGCGGGCAATTATGCCGGTCAGGGAATTCACGAAAATGAACACAGTGCCGGTGCCGGCCGCTTCTTTTTCCGAACCGAGTCCGAACATGATGATTAAAGGAACCAGGTAAATCCCGCCCCCGATGCCTACGGCTCCGGCCACGAAACCCAGGATTCCTCCCAGGAACAAAATTGCGATTACGCGTTTGGTACGCGTGAGGGAAATATGGAACTGTAAATTATTCCAGATGTAGATCCGCGCCACAACAAACAAGAGGGTGATCAGCAAGAGGATGTAAAACACATCCTTCGAAAGGGAGACAATTCCACCTAAATAACTCATGGGGATGGATGTTAATAAGAACATCAGGATCAGTCTTATTCGCAGATGTCCGCCGCGCCGGTAATTGACCGTGCCAATCCCGGTTACGACCATATTCAATAACAGGGAAGTGGTGGGGATGATTTCGTAATGAACGCCAAAAATTGCCATCAGCGCGGTATACGATGATCCGCCCCCTAATCCCACGCTGGAATAGAGTAACGCGACGAAGAAAAATAAAACAGTCAGGGAATAGTCCATTAATGACTTTCTCCCCGGAGCATGTGAAAGGCGTGGAAAATTTCGGGAATCAAAACGTTCAGGGCGTCTTTTACCGCGCCGGTGCTTCCCGGGAGACAAACGATAATTTTTCCATCGCTGACGCCCACGGCCAGGCGTGATAACATGGCGGTGGGTATTTTGTTTTGACCGTAGGCGTGGAGGGCCTGTTCGACACCGCGTAAGCGGTAGTCGAGGAGCGGCTCTATCATGGGAATCGTCAAATCCCGGGGACCCAGTCCGGTGCCGCCGGTGGTCAGGATTAATTCCACTCCCTCAGCCATCCATTGTCGGAGGGTGGGGACCAGTTCATCGGAACCGTCCGGCAGAACAATCTGGTGTCGTACCGAACAACCGGCTTTGGTGAATCCCTCGGCAAGGATGGGGCCGGAACGATCTTCGTAATCGCCCCGGGCGACGGAATCGGAAAGCGTGATGATGCCCACTGGGGGGCGGTATTCCGTGCGATGCTGACTTTTCCCGCCGGTCTTTTCAATCAGATGGACATTTGAAATGGTCATGCTTTTATCGACGGCCTTGCACATATCGTAGATCGTGAGGGCGGCCACGGCCACGGCGGTCAGGGCCTCCATTTCGACACCGGTGGTTTCCCTGGTTTTTGCGATCGAACGGATCAGGATTTGATCCGTCCCCGCTTCGAATTCCAGATCCACCCAGGATAAATTCAATTGATGGCAGAGGGGAATCAAACCGGCGGTCTTTTTGGCGGCCTGAATCCCAGCCAGTTTCGCCGCGGTCAATACCGCGCCCTTTGGTAATTTGTTATTAAGCAGTGCCTTTAGGGTGTCGGGCCGCATGCGAACAATTCCTTCCGCCCGGGCCTGACGGAAAGAAGCCTTTTTGTCGGAAACATCCACCATGCGGAGGTTTCCTTTGTTGTCTAAGTGTGAAAATTCGTTATGGTTGTCGGTGTCTTTTTTCAATGTTCGTTAGCCCCCGATCTGGGTCATGCTTTCCCGGTGTTCTTCCCCGCGTCGCTGCGCTTCCCAACCGTCCGCCAATTTATTCCACATGGCGGTTTTAAACAGGTCGGCGATTTCCCTGTCGGTCCCGTCGTTGCGCAGGATTTCCCGTAAATTGTATTCCCGGTGGGAGTAAAGGCAGTTCCGAATATAGCCATCGGCGGTGAGTCTTACGCGCGTGCAGCCGGAGCAGAGATTTCGGCTATAGGCGGGAATAACAGCGATTTTACCCCGGTATCCGGGGTGTTGAAAAACGCAATGCTCGGTACTGCTGCCATTCACGGGAGTGAGATCGGGATACAGGGTGGTTAAGTCGGAGATCAAATGCTCCGCCTGGTAGAATTTCCCCGTTTTCCATATCTGGTGGGAATCGAAGGGCATCAGTTCAATGAAACGGACGGTTAGGGGATGTTCCCTGGTCAGTTCGACAAAATCCGTTATTTCGTCATCGTTGAAACCGCGCATGGCGACGACGTTGACCTTCACGTCCGGGAATTCCAGCATCAGCGCCAATTCCAGTCCCTCCAGAACGACAGGCAAGCCTTCTTTCCGGGTGATTGTTTTGAATTTGGTGTTGTCCAGGGTATCAAAACTGATATTAATTCCATGCAGACCGGCTTGCCTCAATGCTTCCGCGGTTTCACGCAGCAAAAGGCCGTTGGTCGTTAAATGAACCGATTCTATTCCCGGCGTCTTAACGGCTGTTCCGACTAAGGAAACGATATGCGGATGTAACAGAGGCTCCCCTCCGGTGAAACGAATTTTTGAAATGCCAAGCGTGGAAGCAACACCGACGATGCGGTTAATCTCCCGCGTTGTCAGCAATTCTTTTTTGGATTGGAAATCCACCCCTTCGGGCGGCATGCAATAAATACATCGGAGATTGCAACGCTCGTTAACGGCGATCCGTAAATAGCTGAAAACGCGACCGAAACGGTCGTGGAGGAGACTTTCCCTGAGCGCGGAATTTGGTAAAGGTATGGTTTCGGTAATTGTCTGCATGAATTCTCATTCCAATAACGGGAGCTAATCGCAACGTTTCCCTTGCGACCGTACCGGCCTCAAACCATATCCGCCGGGGCGGGACGTAGGTTTTTCGGCTAAGAGAACCGGCGGTAAATTAGCGATATCTGCCGGGCGCCGCAATTAATTATCGTCGTGAAATGTTCGCGTTTTGGAGGTACTGGAAGTCCGAAAGACCAAAAGTTGGAAGGGATATACGGTATCCGGTGGTATAATAATCACACATCATCACGTCGTCAGCCGGCTAGTGGACAGGTCCGTCCATTGGTGGATTTTCCCGACGGCCTCTGCGTTACGACACATTTCCCCGACATTCACTGCGCTTCGTTGGGGTCTCCACTGCGCTACGACACGTTTCCCCGACATCCGCTTCGCTCCGCCGGGATCTCCGCTGCGCTCCGACACTATTCACGTTTTACGCATCACGTATCACGTTTCATATAAAGCCCATTTGCCTTTTTGAAATCTTCCGGAGTGTTAATGTTGAACAATAAATTTTCCTCGGTGGCGTCGGAAGAGGTAACAGGGACAATTTTCACCCGTACCCCGGAAAACAATTTCCGAACCTGATAGTCTCCTTTTTCTATCTGTTTCTTTATTTCCGGTAAGCATTTTGTGCC
>JAADGP010000091.1 GCA_013152315.1 FCB group bacterium | reverse complement strand
TTGTTCAGCGCCAGGGAAATGTTGGTTTTCAAAGCCCGGCCCTTTGTTAAATGTACAATTTGTTGCAGTAAAAACGGTGTTACCGATTTACCGGAAACTCCTTTTTCTTCCAGGGACTTCAAAGCTTTATGAATGTATTGTCGCATCTCGGCTTGGGGAATTTCATCGACAGCCGGAACCGGATTGGCAACCAAAAGGGCGGGTTGCAAATGTAATTTCAGCCGGGCGGTAAAAATTCGCGCTACTTCCTCCGCGCTTTCTGCGCGGGATTGCAGCACACAACCGGATCGGCGCGAATAGAAAGCCGGGAAATCATTGGTACCGTACCCTACCACCGCCACCGAAAGAGTCTCCAGTAATTCCAGCGTTTTGGGAATGTCCAATATGGCCTTGGCTCCGGCGGTTACGACAACCATGGGAGTCTGCCGCAGAAGATATAAATCCTGCGATATATCGAACGAGGTTTCCGCATGACGATGAACACCACCGATTCCCCCAGTGGCAAAAACCTTTATTCCTGCCAGATGTGCCAAATGCAGCGTTGCGGAAACGGTTGTGGCCCCGGTAGCTTTTTCAGCCAGGACAGTTCCCAGGTCCCGTGCGGTAACTTTTTTGATCTCGTCACCTTTGGCAATCCGCGTTAGATCCTTGTCTTCAAGACCAATATGAACGTAACCGTCAATAAGCGCGATTGTTGCCGGTTCAACCCCGGCCTGCTTTGCGAGAGATTCAGCTTGCCGGGCAAACTCCAGGTTCTGAGGGTAGGGCATTCCATGAGCGATGATTGTCGATTCAAGGGCAAGAACCGGACGGTTTTCCTGTAATGCGCGCTTTATTTCGGGATGTATCCGAAATAAGGAGGCCGGTAAATTCATTCGGGAGTGTTCCAATTAAGAGTTGGTTTGTTTACAATGTGAAATTTAACACCTGCCACCAAACCAATCACCTCTCAACATCCTGTCTTTTAATTAAAAAATGAAAAAGGCTCAGGCGGAGAAGGAGAGATTATCTGCGGGGGGAAAGTACGAGGAGTGTTTTGTTTTGTGTGATTGGACGGGGAGAGACTCTTGGAAATTGGCTCTTTGTTCTTAATTGTTGGTTCTTGCATCCACGGCGCTTTGTCAGAATCTCTGCTACGCTCCAACACGTTTCACGAATCACGTTTTACGTTTCACGCATTTGATTCTCATCCTCAGTTTGTGCCTTAGTCTTAATGGATATCTAAAAATGAAAAATAAGAGTTTTGTTGGAATTTTGTCTCTTTAAGTAAGGGTAGCTAATTTTAAGTACACAAAGGTTGGTTATCATGGAAGAAACACTTGGAGAAATCGGGCAACGCATTCGGGTCTGTAAAAAATGTCCCTTACATGAGTCACGAACAAAGCCCGTACCCGGGGAGGGCAATCCGTTCGCAAAAGTTATGTTGGTCGGACAAGGACCCGGTCGTAATGAAGATGAAACCGGGAGACCTTTTGTGGGCGCCGCGGGCGTTTTTCTTGACCGGATGCTGAAAGCGGTGGGGTTGAAACGCCGGGAGTTATGGTTGACCAACGTAACTCGTTGTCTGCCACCCGGGGGACGCCTTCCGCGTGCGCCGGAGATTAAGACCTGTGCTCCGTTTTTATTGGATGAAATACGGGTGCTGCGCCCTAAAATTGTTTGTCCGTTAGGAAACAAGGCTTTGAGCCTTCTGCTAAGAAAACCCTCCCAAATCCAGCGGCTCCGAGGTACCGCTATTCCGATGGAAACCCATTTTCTGTTTCCCATGCTGCATCCCGCCGCAGCGATCAGAAACCCGGCGCTGGAAGAAAAAGTAATGGAGGACTTTAAAAACCTGAAACGGTTTTTGGATTCGGACCCGGTGTTGAAACCTCCTCCGGGACAGGAGAGCTTATTCTAACAAAGACAAAGTTTCAGTCTTGTTTGGATACATAGTACAGAATAACCCCCAACCCTATTGTCAATACTCCCGCCAGCGACTCTGCCGGTCGACCCCAGACATTATAACAAACCATCCAGAGGCTCAAAAGAACATAAAGAACCGGGACAAAAGGGTATCCCCAGGTCCGATAAGGTCGTTTAAGATGGGGTTCTTTACGGCGCAAAAAAATGACACCGGCCACAGCAAGGCCGGTGGATAAACTTAGCGTAAAACCGATATAGTTAAGCAGTTTGCCAAAGGTGGCGGTAACAATCATGGTAATGGCGACGGAAGCTTGTAAAGCAATTGCCATGATAGGCGCGCCTCGTCTGCTGATGCGGGAAAACATAGAAAAAAGATAGAAGTCCTGCCCCACCGTGTGATAAACCCGGGGACCGATCATAATCATTGCGCTTACGGAGGAAACCAGGGCAAGGGCGATCAGTAAACTGATCAGGTTGCCGGCGGAATTTCCGAACAGCGACACGGCCGCCAGATGTCCCACTTCAACCACGCCGGCCAATTCCGATACCGGTACCGCCCGCAGAAAAACAGCGTTAAGAGCCACGTACAGAAAGGTCACCAGTACCGTTCCGGCAACCAGCGCCAAAGGAATCGTTTTTTCCGGCTGTTTTACTTCACTGATTACATAAGTGGCTCCGTTCCAACCGCTGTACGCGAACGAAACAAAAATGAGACCGACGGCAAAGGCAGGGTTAAAGACAGTCGACCAATCGAAAGATTTGTCAACCGGAACTGCGACCGTTTCAGGAAGATAAATCCACCCGCCGATAATAAACACGCTCAGCAACAACACCTTTAGAATGGTAAAAAAATTCTGAAAATAGCTGCCAATCCGGACGTCGAACATATGTATCGCAGAGAGTAACAGCACCAACCCGACGGCACCGACAACAGGCGGGAAAGCAGGTATTACGGCAGCCGTGTATTTCCCAAAAGCCATGGCGGCCGCGGCAATGGGAGCCGAAAAACCAACGATTAAGGACAACCATCCGGCAATAAAACCAAACAGAGGATGGTATATCCGTCCAAGAAAATGGTATTCACCGCCACTCCGCGGTATGGCCGCGGAAAGCTCCCCGTAGGAAAGAGCTCCACATAAAGCCAGCAAACCACCCAATAACCAGAGAATCATGACCGGAAAAGCGGAATCAAGATCCGCAACCAGGAAACCGGTTGTAGTAAAAATCCCGGTTCCGATCATACTGGCGACAACGATGGCCGTCGCGCTGAATAATCCCAGGACGGTCCGTTGACTGGCCGGTTGAAATTTTATCGGCAACATAGATTCGCCGGGCGGTGATTACTCCGCAACAGGTGAGAAACGTAAAAAGAACTGATATGGCAGTGGAACGTTACCGGGAATAAAAACATATCCGGCTTCTGTCAATTCCATAATAATCTGTTCCGGAGAAAGTTTCATGGTATCCGGAGGACCAATCGGGAGAGGACCTTTCTTGAAATCAACAATTATGAGTTGACCTCCCGGAAGGAAATAACGTTTCAGGTTTTCGAAGTACTTTTGTCGTTGTTGTATGTGGTGGTATGTGTTACAGATAAAAATAAAATCCACCGGTTCCGGTATCTTGGGATCATTATAGGCACCCAGAATACTTGTCAGGTTTGTTAAACTTTCATCAGTCGCCCGTTCGTTGAGATAGCGAACCATGTCCGGTTCAACATCAACCCCGTAAACATGACCCGCGCTCGCTACGCGGGCGAAACGGACCGGGAAATAGCCGGTGGCGGAACCGATATCGGCCAGGCGGCTGTTTTGACGGATACCCATGGCGGCGATGACAATTTCCGGTTTTTGCCATTCGTCGCGGGCCGGATCTTCAAAACGTTCAGCCCATTGCTCCGCATTCTGGAAACGGTGATTCCGGCTGTTATTATGCATGCTTTTGGTGGTGGTTTGACCGTAAACCGAAGGTTTTCCCGGGAATAAAAACAGTTCGAACAGGAATATTCCCCCAAGAAAGAAACAACCCCTTTTTAAAAACATAACGGGACCCCAATTATTTACTAAGGTTGTGGAATTTTAAAACACCAAGGGAATAATACCAGACAAATAAATAAAACAACAGTTAAAAACGACATCAGGCAGGGTAAAATAAAAAATCAGGTAAAAGCTAACAGGACGCGAAACTTGCCTACCGCCGGACTTTTACCGGCACCGGGACCGGAACAAGCACCGGTTTCTTGTTACCGGCGATAATTTTTTTAATCCAATCGATAATTTTATTCATGCTTTTGCCACCAGGTTATGTTTAACAAGATATTGATGTAAATACCGGACCAACTCAGTAGGCTCGACAGGACGAACAACACGCGTCTGAATAGGCAATGCGGTTCCGTCCAACAGGCGTTGTTCGTGTTCCCGTAAGTATTGGGAAACAGGATCCAGCACTGGGGAGATCGGCCTTTGTGTTGTTTTATCTCGCTTGTTACGCATTGTCTTTGTCCTTTTTTTAATCCACACCTTTAGGCACAAGAATTATACCAGGATACGGTTTTTGTCAATCGAGTAAACTGTGATCGCCGGAATTGCCGAAATGGCAGAAGTTTATACGACCCAAACGACAATAATAGCAGAAACGTAGGATGCTTCCACCGGGGGAAATCCCGACAACGAAAGAAGTTTGCCTGCCGAAGCGAACCAATGTAGTTTAACCGTTGGTTTAGTAGAGTTGTATCAAGAGAAATAACCATCTAACCGAACAGATGATGTATTACGTTAATAATCAAAGGATAAAACTGCTGGATCCGGCCACCGTCGGGTTAAGACGCGGGACAAAAGTTGGCAAAGATAGGCACAACAACTTTTATTTGATGCTTGATCGTAAAAGCCGGATAATCATGAAAGACGGCTTCAGGATACAAAAGCAAAAAGAAATGATTCTGGAGAAAAACCAGAATGCTGCGGTGTCGCTGGCCGCCGGCGCGCCGGTCTGCGGTAAACCCCGGGCTTTTTTGGAAAAGCAAGGCATAGCCGTATTTGTTTTGGAACGACGTTAAAAGAAACGATTTTTCAGAAAGTGTGACATGTCCGTTTCTTTTTCTCAAATCCGATACAGGGATAAAAACATCTCAAACGAGGTTATCCGTCTTTCGCTGCCGGTAATTCTCAGTAATTTAAGCAGGACTTTCATGAACCTGGCGGATGTGGCCATGGTGGGGCGCCTGGGGGCGAACGCACTGGCAGCCACCGGCATGGGCGCGATGCTTGTCTGGGCCGTGCTCAGTTTTTCGATCAGCTTCAGAACCGCAACCCAGACTGTGGCTTCCCGCCGCTTGGGGCAACGTCGATACAAGGAATGCGGTATAGCACTACACAACGGGCACCTGTTGGCCCTTGTTTTTGGCCTACCGCTGTCCATTTTGGGATACGCCTTCGCGGACAGGATTGTCCCGCTGTTTATTACCGATGTAAATGTGGTTTCCAAAAGCATTGATTATACAGCGATTGCCGCTCTTAGTATTTTTTTCTCCTCTGCGGGATTTGTTTTTCAGGGGTTCTTTACAGGCGTGGAAAAAACCCGTGTTCACATGAAAGTCACCATTGTCGCCAACCTTTTGAATGTTTATTTAAACGCCGGTTTGATCTATGGGCAAGAAGGGTTGAAACAGTTTTTTAACTCATTTGAAGGTGTTGATCTTTCCTGGTTGGCAAGTTTGTGGGGTTGGTATTCCTTTCCGGCTATGGGAGTAAAAGGCGCGGCTCTGGCGACCTTGATCGCGTCAACCTGGATGACTGTTCATTATTTCTTGTATTTATTTGAACCTGAGATCCGGAAAAGGTTCGAGGTTTTTTCCTTGCGATTAAACAAGGAAATGATATTTCGGCAGATCCGGCTGGCTTTACCACAAGGAGCCCAGGGAATGCTGGTAACGGTTGGATTCGCATTGTTTTACAAAATTGTGGGTATGATCGGAACGATAGAACTGGCGGCAACGGAAGTCGTTTTCACAATCCTGCAAACATCATTCATGCCCGGAGCCGGAATCGGACAGGGATGCGCGACTCTCGTGGGAAAATATATGGGTGAGAAAGACCTGCGGAAGGCAGAGATCAGCATTGTGGAGGGAGTCCGATGGTCTTTTTGGATTATGGGATCCATCGGTGTGGTGTTTTTAATGGTGCCGCAATTTATTATTCCGATTTTTACCAACGATCCACAGGTAATAAAAAATGGGATTATCGGACTTCGTTTGGCTGGGCTGGTTCAGTTCGCAGACGCCTTTGGTTTGACTCTCTGGTTTGCCCTTTCCGGGGCCGGGAACACCAAATTTCCCGCGGTGGTGGAAGCAATGATTATGTGGTTGTTTTTCCTCCCGGCCGGGTATTTTACGGGAATTGTGTTGGGGTGGGGATTCATCGGACCATGGGTTTGCCTGGGTCTGTATATTTTGTTGTTTGCGTCAATCCTGACCTGGAAAGTTGCCCAGGGCGACTGGAAGGAAATCGATTTATGACCGGCATTGTGATTTATGATTGGGAAAGATCTTAACCCCCACTTCGGCAAACATTGCAGGAACACACGAAAGGTCAACACCCCGCCATTGTTATTAAGACTCACAACTCTTAAATTAATATATCAACCTTTTCCGGGTTGATCTTTTGTTCTTGTTAAAAAGACGTTACCCAACAAAAAAACAGAGGTTCCTATGTCCATTACGAGAAGAGATTTTATAAAAATCACGGCCGCTGTCAGTGCTGCCAAGGCGGTCGGAATGAACGTACCTTCTTCCGCCCTCTCACTGGCCGATGAAACGGAAAAAAGCTGGCGTTGGGATAAATCCGTATGCCGGTTTTGCGGGACCGGTTGCGGAATTATGGTGGCAACGAAGGATGATAAAATTGTTGCCGTAAAGGGCGATCCCAAGGCGCCGGTAAACAGAGGACTGAATTGTATAAAAGGTTATTTCAATGCCAAAATTTTGTATGGCGAAGATCGGTTGACCGAACCTCTTCTGCGGGTTAATGAGCGGGGAGAATTTGACAAGAAAGGCAAATTTAAACCGGTTTCCTGGGAAAAGGCCTTCCGGGTAATGGCGGAACAATTCAAGAAGACCTACAACGAGTTGGGTCCGACGGGGATTGGTGTATTTGGATCCGGGCAATACACGGTCCAGGAAGGATATGCCATGGTTAAACTGGTCAAGGGCGGTTTCCGCAGCAACAATATTGACCCCAATGCCCGTCATTGCATGGCCAGCGCCGTGGCCGGATTTATTCAAACTTTCGGAATTGACGAACCAGCCGGATGTTATGACGATATTGAACTGACGGACACGATTGTCACCTGGGGCGCCAACATGGCGGAAATGCATCCGATTCTTTGGAGTCGGGTCACAGATCGGAAGTTATCGGCCCCGGACCAGGTAAAAATATTCAATCTTACAACTTTTACCAACCGTTGTTCGAACCTGGCGGACACAGACATTCTGTTTAAGCCACAAACCGACCTGGCTATCTGGAATTATATTGCCCGGGAAATCGTGTACAACAATCCGGAGGCCATCGATTGGGAGTTTGTGAAAAAATATACGGTTTTTGCCACCGGTCCGGTGGACGTGGGATACGGAATGCGCGACAATCCCGACCATCCTAAGTTTACTGAAGCGGAGAAAGATACGGTAGCAAAACAAATATCCAAAAAAGTAAGCGGGCGCGAGGCAAAGACCCTGGCCTACCTGGGGTACAAGGCCGGAGATACAATCACGATGAAACGTGCCGGTGGCGCTGGAGCACACTGGATGATTACGTTTGAGGAATTTAAAAAAGCTCTGCAACCTTACACGTTGGACTTCGTGGCCGATCTTACGAAAGGAAATCCCGACGAACCTTTGGAAGAGTACAAACGGAAATTGCAATCCCTGGCAAAAGCCTATATCGAAAAAGACCGGAAAGTGGTGAGTTTCTGGACAATGGGAATGAACCAGCACACGCGGGGAACCTGGGTCAATGAACAGGCCTATATGGTCCATCTTTTGCTTGGGAAACAAGCCAAACCGGGGAACGGGGCCTTCAGTCTGACGGGGCAACCAAGCGCCTGTGGAACCGCGCGCGAGGTGGGTACTTTCGCGCATCGTTTGCCGGCCGATATGGTGGTGAAAAACCCGAAGCACAGGAAAATCACGGAAAAAATCTGGAAACTGCCGGAAGGAACCCTGAACCCAAAAGTAGGGCCGCACTACACAAAGTTGTTGCGTGATATCGAAGACGGCAAGATCCGTTGGGCCTGGGTTCAGGTCTGCAACCCCTGGCAGAATACGGCGAATGCCAATCACTGGATAAAAGCCGCCCGTGAAATGGATAATTTTATTGTCGTATCGGATGTCTATCCGACGATTTCCGCCAAGGTGGCCGATTTGATTCTCCCCAGCGCTATGATTTTTGAAAAATGGGGCGCCTACGGGAACGCCGAACGCCGCACACAACATTGGCGGCAGCAAGTAACCCCCCCGGGCAAAGCTATGCCGGATATTTGGCAGGCCATGGAATTTTCAAAGCATTTTACAATCGGGGAAGTTTGGAAAGAATGGAAGATTGGTAACAATCTAACTCTTCCGGATGTGCGTCAAAAGGCAAAGGCTTTTGGTTACGATGAGAACACAACACTGTTCGAGGTCCTTTTTAACAATCCGGACGCAAGACGCTATAAATGGCCGGATCCCATTGGGAAAGGATTTGGCAACACGGAAGCGGAAGGGGACAAACGAAACGTTGAAGGATTCGGCGGTTACGGGTTTTTTGTCCAGAAGTATCTGTGGGAGGAATACCGGGAATTTGGGTTGGGACATATGCATGATTTGGCTGATTTTGACCTTTACCATAAGGTGCGCGGTTTGAAGTGGCCGGTAGTAAACGGAAAGGAAACTTCCTGGCGCTTTAACAAACAATACGATCCGTATGTCGATAAATTTTCGCCCGGAGAACCATTTGCTTTCTACGGACCGGCTTTAAAAACGCTGAAGACCGGAACCCTCCGGGGTGTCGAATCCGCAGCTTCCGTAGCTTTGAAAAACAAAGCGAAAATATTTTTCCGGCCCTACATGGACCCGCCGGAAATGCCTGATGAAACCTATCCCTTCTGGCTTTCCACAGGACGGGTTTTGGAACATTGGCACACCGGAACCATGACGATGCGAGTACCGGAATTGTACCGGGCTGTTCCGGAAGCGGTTTGTTTTATGAACGAAAAGGACGCAAGGGGAAACCGATTGCAGGATGGAGACCTGGTCTGGATAGAAAGCCGGCGCGGAAAGGTAAAAGTTCGCGTTGAAATCCGCGGTCGTAACCAGATGCCGGAAGGAATGGTTATTCCCTTCTTTGATGAGCGTGTTTTGATAAATAAGGTGACGTTGGATGCCACTTGTCCGATTTCAAAAGAGACCGATTTCAAAAAATGTGCGGTTAAAATTTACAAGGTGTAAACGTCCCGGTGGCAACGGAGTCCCAATTGAACCGCAAGCAATTTTTGGCAAAACTGGTGCAAGGAGCCGGAGTAGCAACGGTCGGAATGTGGCCTGGAGTTTGCTGGTTTTGGAACTCAATGCCGCTTTCCTGGTTTTGCGACCGCCGGGCGCGCTCGAAGAAAAACGGCTCCAGCAACAATGCATTAAATGTGGGCTTTGTGCTTTTCTTCATGCCCTTTCCAGTACGCTGGCGCTGGCCGCCCCCGGCGATCACAACCCCCGAGGATGCCCGGTCCAGCGCCGCGGAAAACCCCCTGTTATTTATGCGAGGATATTGTCTGTGCAGCCGCCCGCCCCAGTGGGTCCCAGGATTGTAACCTGGTTTGCCCCGATCAGGCTTTAGCGTTTGGAATTCGTCAACCGTTTAATTATCGGAGAATAAGATGAGACAAAATTCAAAATTTGGGAAGCAAATCACCACGTTATTCCTGTTATTGTTAATAACAGGCTGTTCAACCGGCGGAAATACCGTAATGGAAAAAAAGGCCGCCAAGACCTTATCGGACACGGAGCTCAGTTACCGAAAGGAAAGCTTGCTGGAAGAAAGCGAAACGCCCGCCACCAATTATCTGGGTTCGGAACCGGGAGAAAACAATCGGTACCAGCGGGCTTTTGAAAACGCACCGCCGATGATACCGCACTCCGTTGAAGATTTTTTACCAATCACTAAAACCGAAAATAGTTGTCTCGGGTGTCATTCTCCGGAAGAAGCTGAAGATGCGGAAGCACCGGCCGTGCCGGCATCACACCTTTACGATATTCGGCGGAATAAAGCGCTGACGGATTTGAATCCCGCCAACTACAATTGCATGTTATGTCATGCGCCGCAAACGGATGCTCAGGTTTTGATTCGGAATACGTTCACACCGTTTTACAGGTCGGAAGCGTCCAAAACATCGTCCAATTTACTAGACGTTCTTAATGAAGGAACAGACAGCGAGTGATGATTATGCCTCCCGGGATTGTTTATCGGAGACAAAATTGAATCGGTACAGCCGGAAGGAATTTCTGCGGTTATTTTGGCACGGCAACGCGGCGTCTGACAGGCATGTTTTTCCGCCCTATCGTTCATTAACCCCCGGCCGTGACGAACTGTGCCGTTCTTGTCCGGGGCATTGTGCCACGGCTTGTCCCGAGGGGATCATCATAAAAAAGAACAAAGAGAAACCTTATCTCAACGTCAGCAATGGCGGGTGCACGTTTTGTGAGGCTTGCGCGGAAGCATGTCAACCGGAAGTCTTGGTAAAGAGTGCACCGGCGGAGATTCAAGGTCGCATAGTATTGGATCAAGGGAAATGTCTGGCCTGGAACGGAACAATTTGTCAAAATTGTCTCGACGCCTGTGAAGATCAGGCCCTCGAATTTGATGTTTTGTTTAACCCGGTTGTTTTAGAGGATCGTTGCACGCAATGCGGCTTCTGTGTTCGCCCCTGCCCCGTCGAGGCTTTGGTTTTGACGCCGGTTCAACCCACGGAGAAGAAACCGGCTGCCGGAGCTGTGGAATATTGATATGCGAAAAAATTTTCGAAGGATGCCATGAATATTTCGAGTGTTGTGATTCAAACCGGAACGGAACAAATGGAAGCTGTACTTAGGAAACTAAAAAGCTTTTCCTGGTGTGATGTGCACTTCACGGAAGAAAGCGGAAAAATTGTAGTGACAATTGAAGGAAACGATGCCACCGACGCAACGGAAAAAGTAAGGCAACTCCAAGCTCTTAAAGATGTTTTCTCCGCCGATCCGGTGTATTTTTACGAAGATTAATGTAAGATGTTGAACGGAAGATTGACTTTTCATTACGTTAATTCCTGTTTTCGGCTATATCGAATTCAGAATTCCCAAACGTAATCCCCCTCTATTTTTTTAAATAAGAGCGCATTCATACTTCATTCGTGCAATCAAAATGGATAAGGTTATCCAAAATTGTGTAATTTCAAGTCTGTTTTTATGAATGAATAATGATAATTTAAGATTCAGAGAAGGAAAATTAAGCATGTCCAGAAGAATGGTAACAATCGACGGCAACGAAGCCGCCGCATATATCGCTCACAAAACAAATGAAGTTATTGCAATTTATCCCATTACCCCTTCCTCTCCCATGGGAGAACAGGCCGATATGTGGTCCGCAATGGGGAAGACTAATATCTGGGGTACAGTGCCGTCGGTCATTGAAATGCAAAGTGAAGGCGGCGCCGCCGGTGCCGTACACGGCGCTTTACAAACCGGGGCGTTGACAACGACTTTTACGGCTTCCCAGGGTCTTTTACTGATGATACCGAATATGTATAAGATCGCCGGAGAATTAACACCAACGGTATTTCACGTGTCCGCCCGGACGATTGCCACCCACGCCCTTTCCATCTTTGGCGATCATTCCGATGTTATGGCCACCCGTTCCACGGGGTTTGCCCTGCTGGCTTCCAACAGCGTTCAGGAGGTGATGGATTTCGCTCTCATTGCGCAGGCCGCCACGCTGGAAAGCCGGATACCGTTTCTGCACTTTTTCGACGGGTTCCGAACGTCGCACGAAGTCATGAAAATAGAGCAACTTACCGAAGAAGATGTGCGCGCCATGATCTCTGATGAACTGGTGTTGGAGCATCGTCGTCGCGCGCTTAATCCCAACCATCCCATCCTGCGCGGCACAGCCCAAAACCCGGACACCTTTTTCCAATCCCGGGAAACCGTCAATCCCTTCTATGAAGCCACTCCGGAAATCGTCCAGAACATTATGGACAAATTCGCCCGTTTAACAGGAAGGGCGTACCATTTATTCGACTACGTCGGCTCTCCCACGGCTGAGCGCGTGATTATTCTCATGGGTTCGGGAGCGGAAGCTGCACATGAAACCGTGGAATTCCTGAACGAGACCGGAGAAAACGTCGGTATTTTGAAAGTACGCCTGTACCGGCCGTTCTCTACCCATGACCTGGTCAATGCTTTACCCGAAACGGTGAAGAAAATTGCGGTTCTGGATCGCACCAAAGAACCCGGAAGCATCGGCGAGCCGTTATACCAGGATATTATAACCGCCCTGGCCGAAGAATTTACAAAACCATCATTTCCGTTTAAGGCAATGCCCACGGTTGTTGGCGGCCGTTACGGCCTGTCTTCCAAGGAGTTTACTCCGGGAATGGTAAAAGGCATATTCGATGAACTTTCGAAAGACGCGCCTAAGAACCATTTCACAATTGGAATCAGAGACGACGTCACGCATACCAGCCTGGATTACGATCCGGAATTTGCCGTACACGAAGATCAGGTTTTCCGGGGAATGTTCTATGGACTCGGCGCCGACGGGACAGTGGGTGCCAATAAAAACTCGATAAAAATCATTGGTGAGGAAACGGATAATTACGCGCAGGGATATTTTGTGTATGATTCTAAGAAATCCGGAAGTATTACCATTTCCCATCTTCGTTTCGGCCGGCAACTGATAAAATCAACGTATTTGATTCGGCGCGCCAACTTTTTAGCCTGTCACAACTTTGAATTTCTTAAAACACAGGATTTAATGGAACACGTTATTCCGGAAGGCACTTTTCTTCTGAACAGTCCCTACTCCGCCGATGAAGTTTGGGATCATCTCCCCCGCGATATTCAGAAGCAGCTTTTTGAAAAGAAAATCAAGTTTTACAATATTAACGCCCTGAAAGTAGCAAAAGAAACAGGAATGGGAGTCCGGATTAATACCATCATGCAAACCTGTTTCTTTGCCATTTCCGGTATTTTACCGAAGGAAGAGGCCATTAAAAAAATAAAACAGGCGATTGAGAAGACATACGGTAAAAAAGGTGAGGAAATTGTCAAAAAGAACTTTAATGCCGTTGATCAGGCATTGGCCAATCTGCATGAGATCCCGGTGACGGATAAATTTACGGGTGTGGAGCAGACCAGAACCGTTGTACCGGACGATGCCCCCACTTTCGTGAAGGACGTGACGGCTATGATGATCGCGGGCAAAGGAGAGGATTTACCGGTAAGCGCCATGCCGGTGGACGGAACCTGGCCCACAGCCACCACGAAATGGGAAAAACGCAATATCACGGCGGAAATCCCCGTCTGGAATGAAAATATTTGTATTCAATGTAACAAATGCGTCCTGGCCTGTCCCCACGCCGTGATCAGGCCCAAAATATACGATGCGTCCCATCTTGAAAAGGCTCCGGAGACGTTCAAACACGTTAAGGCGAAAGGAAAGGAATGGGGAGATAACGAAGTATACACGCTTCAGGTAGCGGCGGAGGATTGTACCGGTTGTGCCATTTGCGTGGACGTCTGCCCGGTTAAGGATAAATCCAATACCAGTTTAAAGGCGATTAATATGGAACCCCAGTTGCCGTTGCGGGAAACGGAACGGGAAAACTGGAACTTTTTCCTGGAAATTCCGGAAGTGGATCGAGGCCGGGTAAATCAAACCACCGTACGGGGATCGCAACTGTTGGAGCCCTTGTTTGAGTTTTCCGGAGCTTGCGCCGGTTGCGGTGAAACGCCCTACGTGAAATTGGCGTCCCAATTGTTCGGCGATCGAATGATTGTTGCCAATGCCACCGGTTGTTCTTCCATTTACGGTGGCAACCTGCCGACGACTCCCTGGGCTAAAAACGCCGAAGGTCGCGGGCCTTCGTGGTCCAATTCATTGTTCGAAGACAATGCGGAATTCGGTCTTGGGTTCCGGTTGACAGTAGACAAGCACCGGGAACACGCCCGGGAATTGTTGGAGACCTTGCGGAAAGATGTTGGCGATGAATTGACCGATGCCATTCTTACGGCCGACCAGTCCGATGAACCGGGCATCTATGAGCAACGCCTTCGGGTTGAAAAATTGGAAAACATCCTGAAAAAACTTGATACGCCGCAGGCGAAACAGTTGCTTTCCATTGTCGATAACCTCGTAAGAAAAAGCATTTGGATCATGGGCGGCGACGGATGGGCATACGATATTGGTTTCGGTGGACTGGACCATGTTCTGGCTTCCGGCCGGGACGTGAATATCCTGGTTTTGGATACGGAGGTCTACTCGAATACCGGCGGCCAGGCTTCCAAGGCCACACCGATGGGGGCCGTGGCGAAGTTTGCTTCTTCGGGAAAAGATACCAACAAGAAAGATTTGGGCTTGATTGCTATGAGCTATGGCAATGTGTACGTTGCAAAAGTGGCTATGGGCGCCAGCGACGCGCAGACGGTAAAAGCATTTCTTGAGGCTGAAGCTTACCCGGGGCCATCGTTGATTATTGCTTATAGCCATTGTATCGCTCACGGGATTAACATGACCCGTGGGATGCAACAACATAAATACGCGGTGGAAAGCGGTTATTGGCCCCTGTTCAGATACAATCCACAATTGACCGAAAAAGGTAAAAACCCGTTGGTTCTGGACTCAAAAACTCCCAAGTTACACTTAAGTGAATTCGCTTACAAAGAGAACCGGTTTAAAATGTTAACCAAAAGCATGCCGGAACGGGCGAAGCGTTTGTTGGAAGAAGCGGATCGAAGAGCCAAAGAGCATTACGACTTTTATCAAAAGATGTCCAAAATGGAACCGGCAAAAACCAAAGGGTAAAGGAGGCAAGCAATGAGACTGTCTACCAAATATATGGGCTTTGATCTGCAAAATCCCTTGGTACCGTCGGCATCACCCCTGACCCGGGATGTGGACATCGTGAAACGTTTGGAAGATGCAGGCGCTCCGGCGATCGTCATGTACTCGCTTTTCGAAGAGGAAATTTCCCACGAAGACGAGGAATTGGAGCATTACTTAAGTCACGGAAGCTACAGTTTTGCGGAAGCGCTGTCTTATTTTCCGGAACACCAGGAATATATTCAGGGACCGGAAATGTACCTGGAACAGGTGCGGGTGTTAAAAGAAACCGTCGACATTCCCGTTATTGGCAGTCTCAACGGTGTTGCCATTGGGGGTTGGATCGAAAATGCCCGCCTGATCGAGGAAGCCGGCGCCGATGCCCTGGAATTGAATGTTTACTATTTACCTACGGATATCGGTCAAACCGGCACGGAAGTAAAACGCCTGTTCGTCGACATCCTGAAAGCGGTAAAGGAAAAGGTGTCCATTCCCGTGGCGATGAAAATCGGACATTATTTCAGCGCTCTGCCGTCTTTCGCCAACCGGCTGAAAAATGCCGGGGCAGACGCTTTGGTAATGTTTAATCGTTTTTATCAGCCCGACATTAATCTTGAGGAGCTGGAGGTGGAACCAATGTTAAAGTTGAGCACCTCGGATGAAATCTGCCTGCCCCTGAGGTGGATTGCGGTGCTGCGGGATCAATTGGACATTTCGCTGGCGGCCACCAGCGGAGTTCATACAGCCGAGGACGTTCTGAAGCTTACCATGGCCGGGGCGGACGTGACCATGATGACGTCGGCCCTGCTGAAGTACGGACCGGATCATTTGCGGAAGCTTCAGCATGACATTATCAACTGGATGGACGAGCACGAGTATGAAAGCCTGAGTCAGATGCGCGGCAGCATGAGTATGCAGAACGTTCCCGACCCCGGGGCTTTTATGCGGGCCAGTTATATCAAGATATTGAACGAGTTCCGTTACGAATTAACCTGATTAATTCATTGGAATTGAATTAATCACCCTTCCCCGCATTCTGCGGGATTCTCGATGGCCCGACGGCAACGACTCTCGTTCCCGATCGCATCAGGAAGGTTAAAACAAACCGGAGTAATCTGTGTGACCCGGCGATGTGTCCGCCTATGATAAAGGCCATTAATCTGGCAAAGGTCAACAGGAAAATTTTAACAGGCAGAACGCACTAATCCTAATCCGAGAATAAAATATTCTCTTTGAAGCACCTGCGTAAAGCGGGTGTTTTTATATAATTGAAGTAGTAATTCCCGCCAAAATAACCAAGGTTTCATGGTTTTCACGTAGTATCTTGTCATGAACCATTTTAACAAATTATAATACGGACAAAGAACAGGATGTTTTTTGGAAAAAAACGTGAAATTGCAAACACCGATGGTTGAGCCTAATCCGACAATTTCCGAAAGATTCGAGCCTGATACGCATTGAAAAAAGAAACGAACATGGGAAACGGGACTTCCGTTAACAGCCAGATAGAAAAACTTCTTGGTCTCATTACCAGGATGGCAGAGGACCGGCTTAGCGCTAAGGGAAAAGTTTCGAAATCTGACGCAAAGTTTAATACGATTATCAGGGGGTTGTACAAGTTGATTGAAATCTGGGCAACCCAGGAACACAAATGGAAACAGGCCGGGGAAAGATTGCGGGAGAGCCAGGCTTACCATCGGTTTTTATTTGACCGGAATTTAGCCGGGGTTTACAAAACAAAGATTAACGGAGAGATTGTCGATTGCAATGACAGTTTTGCGCGAATCCTGGGTTATTCATCCCGGGAGGAAATATTAAAACTCAAAGCCGGGGATCTGTATTTTTCGCCTTCGGACCGGAAACGGTTTTTGGCAAGGCTGAAGGAAAAAGGTATTCTGATAGGCAATGAATGCCGCATGCAAAAGAAAGACGGGACGGAAATTTGGGTAGTCGAGAATGCTTCTTTACTCAACAAGGAAACCATTCTGGGAACCATGATCGATATAACCGAGCGTCGGCGAGTTGAAGAAAAGATGGGATGCCGATCTGAGGAACTGGCCTTAATAAACACCCTGAACAAAGCGGTTAACCGGGACGCCGGCTTAGAGGAGGTTTTTGATTTACTGCTGAAGGAGGTGAAAAAGATTTTTTCGGCTTCCGGAGCCGCAATCTATCTTTTATCGGAGGATGAAAAGGCCCTTGAATTGGTAACCATGGGGTTGCCGGACAGCATTATTAGACGGATCGAGAAACTTTTGGGGTTTAACATAGCGGAGGTAAAAATTCATCTGAAGCGCGGCAGCCTGTACAAAAAAGCTTTGAGGGATGGGAAACCCCAACTCCTTGAAGGTCCCGGTGTAATTCGCAAGCTCATGAATGAATTCACCACAAACCTTGCACCGGCCAGGACGCCAAACAAGAAGGATATTGAGAAATTACTTCCTCAAATCCAAAAAATTATTGGTATCCGTTCCGTTATTAACATACCGCTGATTTCAAACGGCAAACCGATTGGCCTTTTCGATATTTCACGAAAAGAACCGTTTGCGTCTTCCGATTTACATCGTCTGGAAGTCCTGGCCGAAGAAATGGCGTCGGTGATCAAGCGAAAACAGGCGGAAGATAACTTAAAGAAATGGGCACACATTTTCAAACATGCCGAATGGGGTATTGTGACTTGCAGCAACGACGGCCGTTTGGATTTAATGAATCCCGCATTTGCCAGGATGCACGGCTACACCATTAAAGAACTTAGAAAACGCCCGGTACCGGATGTTTTTGCTCCGGAAAAACAGGCGGATTTTCTTGAACAATTTGAAATCGCCTGTAAAAAAGGAAATCATTCCTTTGAATCGCTCGGTATTCGCAAGGACGGAACCGTTTTCCCGGTATTGGTAGACATCTCTGCCGTTAAAGACGATAAGGGGAAAACCCTCTATTGTGTTGTTAATGTGCGGGACATTACGGATCGCAAGCGGATTGAAAAAGATTTGATCGAGTCCGAGAAAAAATATCGTACCACTTTTGAAACAACCGGCACAGCCATTACGATTATTGATGAAGACACAACAATTTCATTGGTTAACTCCCGGTTTGAAAAACTATCCGGTTATTCCAGGGCGGAGCTGGAAGGGAAGATTAGTTGGACAAAATTTGTTGTGCCGGAGGATCTTTCCCGCATGAAACAATATCATCAGAAACGCAGAATTGATCCGAACGCGGCCCCCTCCCAGTATGAGTTCCGGTTCGTTAACCGATATGGAAAAATAAGGCACGTTCTGATAAACATCGCGATGATTCCCGGTACCGGAAAAAGCGTAGCCTCGCTTATGGATATTACCGAGCTGAAACGGACGGAAGCCCGGATGAAAAAAGCCCTCCAGGAAGCCAAACGGTCCGAAAAAGTTAAAACGTTGTTTTTGGCAAACATGTCCCATGAAATCCGTACTCCGCTGAACGCGATTCTCGGATTCTCCCAGTTGATTAAAGAACAGACCAAGCAATTTCTGACCGATGAAGAACGAAGTTATTTCGACATGATCGAAAACGCCGGGCAGAGACTCCTGAATACCGTGCATGAAATCCTGGACATGTCCCAGATAGAAGCCGGCGCCATGAAACTTCGTCCCGAGCGATTGGACCTGTCGGAATTAACGGAAGAAGCGATACGGGAATTCTTGCCTGCCGTGAGTAAAAAGGGACTTGAGCTTACGTTTCGCTCCCGGGCGAAAGACAGTATGGTGGAAGTTGACAAATACTGTGTGTTCCGGGCCCTGGCAAACTTACTGGACAACGCGATTAAATTTACCGCGCAAGGGAACGTTGAAGTTGTGCTGTATCGCAGAAGCGGAAAACTGAAGCTGATCATCAAAGATACGGGAATAGGAATATCGCGGAAATACCGGAAAAAGCTGTTTGAAATTTTCTCTCAGGAGAGCACCGGTTACGCGAAAAGTTTTCAGGGTGTCGGCCTCGGGTTGGCGCTGACGAAACGGTATCTTGATATGAATGGCGTGGACATTAAAATCAGGAGCGTCAAAGGCAAGGGGACAACCGTCATTCTTACTTTTAAACCGGTCAATCCCGGCAAATCGATTTCGAAACGGAGTTACCCGGATTAGTAAAGCGTTTACCGGAAACTAACCGCCCTGATATTATCAAATCCTAAGTTAAAGCGGTCGTTCACAAACTCCGTTTTACATTCCTCAAAGAAATAAGTAATATCACGTCCGCTTTCTGATTGACGACCAATGAAAAAACAAATTGAACAAGCAAACCCTGATCCAAGGGAGACCCGAAAGCGATCAGGATTCATACAATCGGTTTTTGAAACCGGAAATATGGAGGCCTTTTCTGCTCCAACGGAAACAATTACCAGGAAGACCGGCTCGTATCTTTCGTACATAATATGACCAACGATTTAAAGCTAAAATACCGGCAAATTTTGGGAGTGGGACCCGTTGGGGGGTTGGTGACGGTAATCGTCTGGATAGTGTTTTACTTTATCGGAGAATGGTTATCAATTCCCAAAATGGCGATTCACCCCGCATTGCGCGGAGGGATGTTGTTGGTTTTTTTGGTGGACGCGGTCTATCTTTTAGGCGGCGGAGTAATGTTTTTAATCCGTAACGGATGGGGCACGGAATTGGTTACCACAGGCCCCTATCAATTCGTGCGGCACCCCATTTACAGCGTGTTAATCTATTCGGCCACAGGCGCTTTGGCGTTATGGTTGTATTCCTGGTTGCTCCTGGCATCGGTATTGCCGCTGTCTCTGTTTTGGTCGTGGCTTGTGCAAAAAGAGGAACGGTACATGTTGGAAAAATTTGGCGCCGTGTACCGTGAATACATGGAAAAAACAGGACAATTTTTCCCTTCGATGAAAGCATTAAAAGAAGAGTAAGGGAAAGACGCCGACAAAAGGCGATGTGGTTATTGTTGGGCGTTGGTGAACACAAAAAGAGACGATTTATCGCCGGTTATTTGTAATTTTCGATTCGCGGGAGTCATTTTCGAAAGCGGTATGCTATTGAACCCTTTTTACCTGCGGCGGTTGTATTAACACAAACGTGAAGGGAGTTGTTGACATGAACAAGATTTTTACCCTTGGTTTCGTAATATTATTAAGTATGGGAATTAGTATGGCAAGAGAGAATTACAACGGTTATGAGTATGTTAAATCTTCAGGCGGGATTGATGAGTACCGGTTAAAATCAAACGATCTCACGGTGTTGCTGATGGAGGATCATTCGGCGCCGGTGGTGACATTTATGGTGACCTACCACGTGGGTTCCCGCAATGAAGCGGTGGGATACACGGGTTCCACACATTTATTGGAACACCTCATGTTTAAGGGATCGCGAAAGTACAACAAGGAGAAAAACACGGCCATCTGGACGGTTCTGCAGAATGTCGGAGCGATGATTAACGCCACAACCTGGATGGACCGCACCAACTATTTTGAGTTGCTTCCCAGCGAACACTTAGAGAAAGCTGTCAAAATCGAAGCCGACCGGATGCGGAACGCTCTAATCCGCGACGAAGATCGCCAACCGGAAATGACTGTCGTTCGGAATGAATTCGAGCGCGGCGAAAACGACCCCTTCAGTGCTCTCGATAAACAAATCTGGGCCACAGCTTACCAAGCCCATCCTTATCACCATTCCACTATCGGCTGGAGAAGCGACATTGAAAATGTGTCCACCGAGCGGTTGAAGGAATTTTACGATACCTTTTACTGGCCCAACAATGCCACCGTCACGATCATAGGCGATTTCGACACAAAGAAAGCACTCGCAATGGTAAAGCGCCATTTCGGAAAGCTGCGAAAAAGTCCGAAAGCGATTCCCGAAGTTTACACCAAGGAACCGGAACAGGAAGGCCCGCGCCGGCTTATCGTAAAAAGGTCCGGACAGACGGGAATTGTGGGGGTGGCATATAAAACACCGGAAGGACGCAACGCGGACATCTACCCTATCCAGATTCTTTCTGACATTCTGGGCGGCGGGAAATCCAGTCGGCTGTACAAGAAAATCGTGGACAAGGGATTGGCCACATCGCTGTATATGTGGGATTTCCCTTTTCACGATAACGGTTTGTTTATTGTTTACGCGTTCCTTACGCCGGGGACCAGTCCCGAGGAAGTGGAAAAAATCATTTTAGAGGAGTTTGAGAAAATAAAAACCGAAGGTGTTACCGAAGAAGAAGTGCAACGGGCGCAGGCTCAGATTCACGCGGATGAAGCTTTCGGTCGCGATGGCTCGTATTCCATTGCCAGCCGGTTGAACGAAGCCATTGCCCTGGGTGATTGGACATTTTACACCACGTTTGATGACCGGATAAAAGAGGTCACTCCCGAAGATGTAAAACGTGTCGCCGAAACTTATCTGGTGGAAGATCACAGCACAACGGGCTATTTTGTGCCGCTCCAAAACCAAGGCGCCACGGCGGAAGAGCCTGCTCCACAGACCGAAGTACACCAGCCCAATTATTGGCGTTCCGGGGAAGATGAATTGTTGTTTCCTTTAACAACCCTTGGCCTTGGGAAAGAAATCGTCGCTGGCGGCGCTTCCATGGCCAAACAGATCAAGGAAACATATCCTCTGGAAGGTCTGCGGTTGATGACGATGAAAACCCCCGTCAAGGATGTGGTGACCATCGTAGGCAGCCTTCTCGGCGGGGATGAATTCAGTCCCGGGGAAAACAGAATGATTGCGGACATAACCGCCGCCATGCTTGACCAGGGGACGAAAAAGCACAACAAATTTGAGATCAGCGAAGCGTTGGAATCCGTAGGCGCCAGTATCAGTTTTTCCAGCGGCCAATACCGGGTCCGGTTTAACGCACGCTGCCTGAAGGACGACGTTCCCCTGGTAATCGATTTGTTGGCCGAGCAGTTGCGCGAACCGGCCTTCAACGCCAAGGATCTGGAGACGGTCAAACGCCGGTATATCGGCAACCTGGAAAGAGCCAAGGAAAATACCGGTCGCCGGGCTTCAAATGCTTTTTTGCGAATCCTCTATCCTGAGGGACATCCTAACTATAGCCTGGATATTGATGAACAGATTTCGCTGGTGAAAAAGATAAAAGTCGAGGATCTTGTCGCTTATCATAAGGCAAATTACGGATTAGGGAACATGATCATGGTAGCCGTTGGGGATGTGGAGGCCGAAAGCCTGGCCGGGGAAGTAAAGGAAAAGTTCAGTGGCTGGAAAACGTCACCCCTGGCTATCAAACCAACACCTCTGCGGGCCAAGGACGTGGAAGGCGGAATTCATTATGTTACCATGATCGACAAGACCAGTACGGATATGTATCTTGGTCAGCCGATCGGCATTGATCGCGATAATAAGGATTATTACCCGCTTATGATGGGCGTGTATATTTTGGGCGGTAATTTTTCCGCGCGCCTAATGCAGACCGTACGGGACGAACAGGGACTGACCTACGGCATTGGCTCTTCCGTAAGGGGCGTGGATTATGGCAATGACGGTTACTGGTATACCCGCGGGACATTCGCCCCATCCCTGTTGGATCAGGGCCGGGAAGCTACCCTGGAACAAATCAGGAAATGGGTACAAAAGGGCGTTACAGCGGAGGAATTGGAAGCTAAAAAGTCGACAATCACCGGTTCTTATAAAGTCGGTCTTGCCACAACCCGCGGGAAAGCAGACCAGATTTTGTTTAACGCGGAACGAGGTCGTCCCAAAGAATTTTTGGACCAATACCCGGAAATAATCAAAGGATTAACCCTGGAGCAGGTAAACAAGGCCATAAAGAAATATGTTGATCCGGATAAACTGGTAATAGTAGTTGCCGGTTCGATTGACGAAGAAGGAAAACCTTTGGGAGATTAGGTATTGTTGTAGGATGAAAGTTTGGGTAAAGAAAACACGATCACCTGAGAAGTGAACTTTCACAAATTAATATGGACGTAATTCTTATTGCCGCAATTACGGTGGACGGTTTCATCGCGCGCCACCGTAACGAGGCAATAACCTGGTCGGAAGACCTGCCGCTTTTTAAAAAACAGACCATGGGTTACCCGGTAATAATGGGTTCCGGGACCTATGATACCCTTACCGTTGAGTTAACGGGCCGGGAGGTAATCGTGGTTCACCGGGAAGACGATCCGGGAAAGGTGTTGTCTGCGCTGAAAAGTGACCGTTGTTTTGTTATCGGAGGCGGCAGGACATTCTCCCGCTTTGCTCCGTTTTTGACGCATCTCTATCTGACAATTCACCCGCTGGTCTTTGGAAAGGGAATTCCCTTGTTTCCGGATCTTGATTCGGAATTGCAGTTACGGTTTATGAAAAAAATACCGGTGAAAAAAGCGGCGGGGATTTATCAGTTTCAATACAAGGTGCTCAGAGCACACGGGTAAGATAAATTGTCGGAAATTTGCCCGGAAAGGAAACATTTTTTTATTCGACACCCCAATTCTGTGATAATCATCACAGACAACTGAGTGGAATTGGGCGTACATTCCACCTTCTTTATACAGCTACACATAAGACAGGGTGCCTATCGTGATGAGCGAAAGGCACCTTTTTCTTTTTTGTAATTATTATCGTCGGTGTTGACACCGGGGACAGATATGGGTGCCCCGTTGGGCGACACGGATTTTTATAATCGTCGTACCGCACCGCGGGCACGGGAGGCCCTGACGGTTAAACACCTTCAGCTTGGACAAAAATATTCCGCGTTGGTTTTCACCGAACGAAAAATTGATAATTGTTGTTCCCCGGAGTTCAATACTTTCCCGTAAAATTGACTTGATTGCCGGATGCAAAAGATTAACCTTTTGACGACTGATGTTTTTACTGGAAGTCAAGGGATGGATACGGGCCTGCCAAAGGATTTCGTCAACGTAGATATTGCCGAGTCCGGCGATAAACCCCTGGTCGAGTAAAAGAGGCTTCATAAAACGGTTCCTGCAATGCAGGTTTTTGAATAACCAGAGAGGCGTGAATTGATCGGAAAGGGGTTCGATCCCAAGTTTTTTATCGATTGGATCAAGAGTTGGGAAGTAGTACAGGCGACCGAATTTGCGGTAATCCTTTAAAAACAGTTCGGAACCATCGGTGAAATCAAGATGAGCGGTAAGATGTTTTGGGTTATCTTCGGGGAGCAACCGGAAAATTAAACGTCCGGTCATTCGCAGGTGGATCAGAAGGTAGCCGTGATCGAGGTCAAAAACGATATATTTTCCCCGGCGCCGGACGTGTTTAATGTACCGACCGGCAACCTGCCGATTAAATATTTCCGGCGAATGAGTGGCAAAAACCTTTGAAAAGCCGTTGCATACGGACACCCGGGAAATTGTTTTCCCCACTAAATGGGGACGAATAGACCGAACAACCGTCTCTACTTCAGGCAGCTCGGGCATTTTCTTTTAAGTGTAATAAAAACCGAGGAGAGCAAGAACAGCAAACAGCAGAGCATGGCCGACCTCATTAAAACCAACGTATTTCGGCTTAAGTTGTTTTTTTGATGTCCAGCGGAACACGCCCGTCACCGATTTTACAATAAAAGGAATAAAAGCAAGGAGGAAATACCAGGAATAACCCCGGACGCAGGTGACAGCCAGGACAAACACAAAAAGAAACAGGCTGTAAATCAAAACGGATTTACCAGCCTCAATTTTTCCTATTGTATTTGGCGCTGAAGAGGCCGGTTGAGTACGAAGTTTGAGCTTGATGTAAAAGATACTGCCGGTGAAATAGAGAAAATTAATAAGCCACAACACCCACCCCCGGGCATCCATGGTGCCGTGCAGATGAAGATACATTATGGGAGCCGAAGCCGTGAGTCCGGCCACCCCTATGATTTCACCCGGGATGGACATGTGATCTTTATTCAGGGTTAATTGCAGGTGGAAGGCCAGGGCCAGACCGGTAATCGCCCCCACCGTCAGGGCGATCCATTGTTGATGAAGGATAAACAGAGCGGCCAGTAAGAGGGCGCCCGATCCCCCCAGCAGGATTGTCCACCGCAGAGCTTCCAGGTCGGTTTGACGGCGATATTTCCGTCGCCGTAAGAAACGAACGGCCGGCCGGTGGGCGAGAAAAATCAGCACAAAGCCCAAAATAACAAGCCAGGTGGAAAGATCAACATGGTCGGACAACATCATTGCCATAAAAGCCGGCAGGAGAAACATGACCCAGGCTCCATGTTGTTGGGGAACCGGAAAGGATTTGAGAAAAGTTTTCATTGGCAAAATTAAATTCAGGTAAATTGTTTACTAAATGAGCTTAATTTGAATCCTTAAACCTTGTCTGTTGTGGAATTGAGGCTATGAAATTACGTCATGAACTGACATTAATACACATATTCCTGTTAAGTTTTGGAAGTGTATATCCCCTTGGACAAACACCGTATGTTTCGGGCGGTCCTCTCAGCGTTTACCAGTCCCGGTATGATGTTCTGTATTATGACCTGAACTTGCGCATTGATCCGTCTTCCCGGTCCCTCGGTGGTTACGTGGAGGTGATGATAAAAAGTGTCGTTCCCGCTTTAAAGGTCGTGGAACTGGATTTAATCGATCGATATGTTGTTGAAGATATTGTTTCCAATGAGAAGAGCCTGATATTTACGCACAACAATCAAAAACTTCTTATTGATTTACCGGCGCCCCTGCCGATGGATTCAATCACCACCTTGCGGATTGCTTATCACGGAGAACCACCGGTGGCGAAACGGCCGCCCTGGGATGGGGGTTTCAATTGGAGTACCGATTCAAAAGGAACGCCCTGGATCGGTGTTTCTTGCCAGGAACAGGGAGCAAAAATCTGGTGGCCCTGCAAGGATCATCCGTCTGATGAACCGGACAGCGTTGCCATTAATATTACTATTCCCGACACACTGGTGTGTGCCTCCAACGGGTTGTTAAGCGGGGTGACGGACGCGGAAAAAGGATGGCGAACATGGCATTGGAAAACACGGTACCCGATTAACAATTACGGGGTAACCGTGAATATTGCCGATTATATCGTGAAGCGGCGGCCTTATAAAGGAAAAATGGAAATCCTGTTCTATGTTTTGGAAACGGATACCGCCGGGGCCGCGGAATTGCTTTTGCAGGCGGAAAACATGCTGAAATTCTACGCAACGCACTTCGGTGAATACCCGTTTATCAAGGAAAAGTTCGGCCTGGCGCAAACGGATTATTACGGAATGGAACACCAGACGATCAATTCATACGGCAACCACTATCGGAAAACGAAACTGGGATACGACTTTCTCATGCTGCATGAGATGGGACATGAATGGTGGGGAAATTATCTCACGGCGGACGACTGGGCGGACTTCTGGATTCATGAAGGATTGGATATTTATGCGGAAGGGATGTTTATTGAGGATAATTATGGCAGGGATGAATACCTGCGCTTTTTTAGGGAAAAGGCCCGCTCCCGAATTGAGAATAAAAAACCGCTTGTTCCCGGGCGGAACGCTACCACAGCAGAAGCGTATGGAATCGACATCTATTACAAGGGAGCCTATGTTGCCCATATGCTTCGTTATTTAATGGGCAGAGACGCCTTATATGCGCTTTTACGGGATTTTGTTCAGACTCCCAAAAAGCGGCCGCAGAACCACGTTGTAACGGCTGATTTCATTACCCTGGTATCGCAGCGAACCGGGAAGGACCTGGGTTGGTTTTTCAACCGTTATTTATTCCAGGCCAAGCTGCCGGTATTGAAATCAACCGTTAAACACAAATCGAAAAGGACAGATCTGAAGATATCTTGGGAAACCAAAGATTTTTATATGCCGGTAGAGGTTCTGGTCAAAACGGGTGAAAAGGAATGGCGTGAGCGGATTCCGGTTACCCCGGAAGAGAAAATTTTCCATTATCCTCCCGGCAGCAAAGTGGAAATCGACCCCGATGGGTGGATATTATACGAACCGGCTCGAAAGGGTTTTTTCGGCAAGAAGCGGATTCAATATGTACTGGGCCTCTTAGGGCTCCTGGGAATTATACAACTGCTGTGATGGCTTTAACGGCAATTCAAGAGAAAGACAAGCACCTTGTCCCGGTTGGGAATGGATGGAAACGCTACCGCCAAAGGGTAAGGCCCGTTCCTTAATTCCCAACAGACCGAAACCGCTGTATTCACCGAGTCGATTCAGGACGGAATCGGGTAAGAACCCGGTGCCGTCGTCGGTAATATTCAGCAGAATTTTCCGGGTTACCTTTTCGATAGTGACATCGATATTTTCGGCATTCGCATGCTTGGCCACATTGTTAAGACCTTCCTGGTAAACCCGATACATCATCGTTTTCATTTCGGGGTCAATTGCTTCCACGGCTTTGTCACATCGGAAGTGAACTTCGATGCCGGTCCGTTTTGAGAACCCCCGGGAATAAAACTTCATTGCGGGGATAAGCCCCAAATCGTCCAGAATGGGAGGTCGCAACTCAAACAGGAAGTCATGTATTTTATCGGCTGTTTGTTGAACAAGATGTTGGCACTCGGTTATGGCCGACTTCAGGTTCCGGTTTTTCAGGTGCTGTTCTTTTATCAACTGCAAGCTTAGATCGATGGCGGTCATCGACTGGCCGATTTCGTCGTGCAGTTCGCGGCTGATTCGTTTTCGTTCTTCTTCCTGAACGCGGTAAACCTCTCCGGATAGTGATTGCAGAACTTCGTGTTGTTTTTTCAGAGTGTTCACCAGGGCCTGGAGCCGGTCTTCCAAAGCTTTCCGGTCGTTAATATTACGCGAAATACCAAGTATTGAAACCAGTTTTCCATGGTTGTTGTATTGAGGAACCAGCATGGTTTCAAACCAGATTTCACCCTTATAGGTGTTCAGTTTATATTCGGTCTTTCCGGCCAAAGAGGATTCGAAGGCGCGATCAATACTGTCAAAGAGCGACTCGACGCTTGTTCCCTTCAGGAGTGAGCGAAGGGGTTTGCCGGTCAGAAGATCGGGTTCGGAACGAAGAAGACGTCCGAAATATTGGTTTGCAAAAAGCAGGATGCCTTGGGTGTCAATAACGAAAACGGCTTCTTCCATGGACTCAACCAGGGTTCTGTATTTCCGTTCGGAAGATCTTAGTATCGACTCCGATTTTTGCAGTAAGGATAGTTTCTCTTTTTGGGTCTGGATGACGCGACGATGCTTTTTAGTCAAACCGATAAGGAAGATTGTTGCCAAAAAAAGCACGAAAAAAGCTGCGTAAAACAACCAGGAGATATCTGTGGGAAATGCCGGCATATAAAAAGGTGGTTGGGATATGTTTTAATACGACCGCGGTGTAAACCACCCGGAAGAACAAAACCGGGATTTTATTACCCCGGATTCGAAAGATTGTCGCAAAGTGTTAATCTGCCTTGTGTGTTTATTGCAAAAAAGGTCTTTTGTACCTTTAAAAATCATATAATCTCCTACTGATTAAGCTATAGAAGGATGAACGAAACAAACCTGTCCGGGAATTTATTACCCATGAGATTACAAAGGGAACAGATATTTTTATATCTGCTTGATCATGGCGGAAAAAGTAATAAATATCCTCGGGCAGACCGAAGTCCCCGGGTGATAAATTGGGAGAGTTATCGATTATCGGTCCGTGAGGATTTTCTTTTCCAGGGCATATCTGGTCAAACCGGCAACATCGTGGATATCCAGCTTGTTCATAATATTTTGCCGATGTTTTTCGATCGTGCGAACGCTTAGGTAAAGTTCCGCTGCAATCTCTTTCGAAGTATAGCCGTTGGAAATAAATAATAGGATTTCTTTTTCCCGGGGCGATAGAAGCCCTGTTGACTGGGATTCATGTTTTCCCGGTCGGGAGGCTGAGCGGACCATATTAACCAGGGTTTTCGATATGCCGGGACTAAAATAAGCTTTGCCGGCGTGTACCACCCGAACGGCTTTGATAAGTTCACTGGCGGCGGATTGCTTCACGATATAGCCGGAGATACCGGCCTTGATGGCCTCAATCACGTATTCATCATCGGAATGCATGGAGAGAATAATGACCCGGATTTCGGGATTTGAAAGATGGATGAGCCGCGCCGCCTCAACCCCGTTGAGTTTTGGCATAGCCACGTCAAGAAGGGCAATATCGGGAAGCAATTCCCGTGTGAGCCGGACGGCATCTTTACCATTGTTGGTTTCCGCTACGACCAGTAAATCGGGTTCGGTGGATATGAGCAGACGCAAACCGTCGCGGACAATGGTATGGTCATCGGCAATCAGGACTGATATGGGATCTTTCATGTTAATTTTACTGCAAAAATAGTGAGAGAAAATAATATAATACAGTTTAATATAGTCCACTAATATGATCCAAAAGGAAACGAAAATTGTTATGCACTACGTAGAACTACGTAGTAAGATTACGTAGTTTCCCCCATTGACAGGGAGAAGGAGAACTGGGTATACTTACCACGTGGTTTGTTAATTCTAGCTACACCTATGAGTGAATTATAACTATGGGGTGGTTTATACGAAGCCCCCTCCCTTGTGGAGGGGGCTTTTTTATAAAAGTTAAGTTGTAACCAAAACGAATGCCCGATAAATTTCGTCGATCCTGTCGACCACGGTGATCTCCTTTGCCAACGGATATTTCCGAATAAAAAAGGAATTATGCCTGCATGATTAAGAAACTTCTTATAGGATTCACGGTACTTTTCGGAATCGCATTTCTAACCGTTAGAATATATTTATACCACAATCCACCGTTGTATGACGGAACCCTAACTTTGGGAGGATTGGAAGATACCGTTGAGGTTTTCACCGATGAATACGGCGCCCCCCACATTTTTGCGCGCAACGAAACGGATCTTTTTTATGCCGCCGGGTACATCTCGGCCCGGGAGCGCCTGTTTCAAATGACAACCGTTGCTTCGGCTGTCAGGGGTGAATTGTCTTTGTTGTTCGGCGATCAGATGATCGCGGACGATATTTATCTGCGGACTTGGGGAATCCCGGAAATATCCCGTCGTTTGGAAACGGTAATGGACACGACTACGAAAAAATTGGTGGACCGGTTCTGCGCCGGTATAAACGCCCTCATTGATGATCTTGGGAATGATTTACCAGTGGAATTTAAATTATTGCAGGTGAAGCCGGTGCGCTGGACAGCGGCCGACGTGGCTGGTTATGCCCGGTTGATGGCGCACGACCTGCAACAATCATGGAAACCGGAAATTCTGTTCGGTGCCGTCCGGGAATATTTCGGAACGGAAAAATTGCGGGAGCTTCTGCCGCCGTATGGCGAAAACCGTCCCGTTATCGCCGAAACGAACGACAGGAATTTGTACCGTGAACTGTTTTCCGTATTGTGGGAACGCGAACAATCGATACGGGATTTAACGGGAAGCAATGGCGCGGCTGTCGGTTCCAATAGTTGGGTCGTCAGCGGCGACCGGAGCGCTACCGGCAAGCCGATTCTGGCGAACGACCCGCATCTCGGTTTTACGCAACCGGCCAAGTGGTATGAAATGCATTTAAAAGGCGGTCGTTTTAACGTGAGCGGCGTCTGCCTGGCAGGCCTTCCCGTTCCGGTTATCGGGCAGAACGAAGCCTGTGCCTGGGGATTCACCAATGTGATGGCCGATGATATCGATTTCTTTGTTGAAACAGTCAATCCTGAAAATAAAAACCAGTACTTGAACGGCGACCAATGGCAGGATATGGAAATCATCGAGGAGCGGATTCCCCTGAAAGGCGGCCGGGACACAACGGTGGTTATACGCAAAACCCGCCACGGTCCGGTAATTTCCGATCTGCACCCTTTGTTACGCAACGGCAAACAGGTAATCAGCATGAGCTGGACCGGTAATCAACTTTCGGATGAAATAACAGCCCTTTTTAAGTTGAGCCTGATGAAAAACTGGGATGATTTTTCCCAGGCCGCCAAATTGTTTACCGTACCCGGGCAAAACATGG
>JAADGP010000142.1 GCA_013152315.1 FCB group bacterium | reverse complement strand
CCCTTTTATTATATCCTCCGAATTTTCTCCCAACATTTCAAATTCCTCCTGATAGGAAATCTCATTCCAGTTCCTTAATGAAAATATTCCTGAAGGAAACGGAAGTCTCCCAATCGTGATTTTGCAAACCGATGTACCCTTCCCGGGCAAAATCCGCGACCTTCCCCCGGGGTTCGGCCATCCAGTCAATTACCTCTTTGCCGTTCAATTCCACCCGGATATTTGATCCCTTGAAGGTAATCTTGTAATGGTTCCATTCACCCGTGGGCTTCGACGCGTTCAGTTTCGGGGCCTCGGCGTCGTAAACGGCGGCCGTCTTATGAACGTCTTCGCTGGCATCATCGATCTGTATTTCAAAGGAATGATAAATGTAGTCGTCGCTCACCGGCACATCGGGGACCCGCAAAAATATTCCCGAATTGGATTTGTAATCGGAGCATTTGAAATCAAGTTCCAACACGAAATCCTTGTACTTTTTCACACTGTACCAAAACAGTCCCATTCCACCATGTGTTGTAAGGACGCCGGTTTCCCGGTCTAACTCGAAGTAACCCGGGCCGTAGTGGTTCCAGCCGTGCTTGGCGTATTTACCCTGTCTGAAGCTGAGTAATTCCTCGTACCCTTTGTAGTACGTGATACTGTCGATGTATTCCAGCCCCTTGCGAATGGTTGGTGACGGGTTGAAGGCTTCGTCTTCCTGCTCCTGCTCAATGGCGAGGATGCCGTCAAAATGCTGCAGGGTCAGTTCCGCCAGGAGATCGTGGATATTGGTCTTGCCCTGGCCGAAAGGAACCGTGCGGGCATCCCTGGAACCGAATGTATCCAGGTCTTCCAGGTGCACATCGAGGATCCGGCCCTTCAACATTCTGAGTCCCTCAATAACATCCACCCCCGTTCGTACCCAGTGGCCCACATCGGCGCAGGCTCCGATGCGTGGATCAAGTCCCTTCACAACCTTCAGAACCGCCTCGGGCCGGGCATACTTGGACGGTTCCGGGTGATTGTGAATGGCCACGCGAATGTTGTATTCCTTCACCATCTTTTCGATGAGTGAGAAATCGTCGTAGTCCGGCTCCGTCACAATCGTGCGAATGCCCATTTTTTTCGCGAAATCGAACACTTCGCGCATGCTCTGTTCGTCATTCTCGAACTTCACCACGCCATAACCGGCCAGGGTGATCCCGGCCTTATTGAGAGCTTGTTTTACGGCATTCATTTGTTCCTCGTTCAGGTAGTGGTCGAACTTCACATCCGGCTCATCCTTGCTCAGGATTTGACCCGGGTAGGCCTCCAGGTACTTGAGACCCAGCGCCTTCACTTTTTCCACACTTTCAAAGAACGAGAATTTTCTGAACGTCCAGGTTTGGACGCCAATGTTCATTTCTTTTATTCGTACTTCCTGATAGTTCACGGTTGCTTGCTCCTCCTGCCCGGTGCATGTGAGCCACAGGAGTCCGATAATGGGAATGATTATAGTGATTTTTTTCATGATTTTCTCGGGTTCCATTTTCCTTCGGCCACGGCCGGAATAAAGTTTTCAAGGTGGGGGGCGGGAAGGGAATCGTTTTCCCCTGTTCGACGCTCATGTAGGCGGTCATCAACAATTCCGTCACATTGACTCCGTCACTGAAGTTCTCTTCCGGCCGCTTGCCGGCCAGGAACGACTGAACCATATGGCGGTTTTCCGCGGTATAGCCGTATTCGTCCTGCTCGTTGCTGATCACCGGCATGAGACCCATTTCCGCGTTCTGCTTTTCCACCAGGTCCTCCCCGGCGCTGCCCACCACGTTGCGACTGAAGAACACCTTCAGACCGGTATCCAGCGTGTTGATAGAGAGCGAATACTCCGGCCCCAGCAATTCCATGCTTAATCGGAGGCCGGCCCCTACAAAACTCCAGGAAGTGGTTGTTTCCACCACCAGGGTGTCACCCTCCTCTGTTTTGTATTCGATGAGGGAGCGGGCGAAGTCTTCCGCCGGCCGGTTGAGGTAGTCGATCCTGCCGCCGCTGTTTTCGGAAAGAAGCCGGGCGTATTTTTCGCGCTGCCACTTCAGACAATTGGCATAGGCGTTCACCGACACCGGTGTCAGAACCGATCGGTCGGCGCCGGGAGGGGTGAGCATGAACCGGGCTTCTTCAACGGAGTGACACATCATGTCGTTCAGAACGCCGCCGCCCTGGAGTTCACCTTCCCAGAACCACGGCATATGGGGCCCGCTGTGTTCTTCCGCGGCGCGCGCCAGGTAGGGCCTGCCGGCGATGGATGCGCCCCGCGCCCAGATGATTTCCTTGCCCCGGGTAACCGCGGGAGCGAAAACCTGGTTTTCCAGATAGCCGTCCAGAAGATTTACCTTTTGCGCCAGTTCCAGCATTTTCCGCGCTTCCGCCACGTTGCGGCCCAGGGGTTTTTCGCAGGTAACGCCCACCAGTTCGCCCTTCCCGGATTCAATCGCGGTCGCGATTTCCTCCATTACTTCGATACGCGTGAAATTGGGGGAACAGATCCAGAGCGCGTCGATGCCCGGATCAGCCACCATGGCGGTTATGGAATCGAATACTTTGGCGTCGCCCACGCCGATTTCTTGGGATAAGGAAGCGGTCTTTTCGGCGGATTTTCTTGTTTTGGACAACACACCGGCCACGTCCACATCCCGGACCCCGATCAGTGACCGGATATGAAAACGCGAGATGAATCCGCCGCCGATGAAGCCGATTCTTAATCTTTTTCTGTTCATAAAAGTCCTTTCTTGGTTACCGGTTGTGTTAAGTTGAAGAGACGGGTGCGGGAGATGGAACCTCTTCCTCCCGGAAGAAAATGAGAAACACCACCGCGCAAAGTACCGTCAGAACGAAAGGTACGAGGAAAACATTGGTCCAATTTGTCGTCTCACCGACGGAAAACGTACTTTGAATAAAACCGGCGAAATTGCTGCCGATGTAACTGCCGATGCCCAATACGACCAGGTTAATAAGACTTTGCGCGGAATGACGGATGTCTTTCGCCGCAATGCGATCGACGTAAATGAAAGCCACGGTAAAGAAAAACACATAACAGAAACCGTGCAGCGCCAGGGAAGCGATCACCAGCCACGTCGGCGTGCCGATGGCGAAGATCAGGTACCGCAGGGGCCAGGCGAGAATTCCCAGGATCATTGTTTTCCGGATACCGTACCGCGGCAGGAAATAGGGCAAAAGGAAGGCCATGACGACGATTTCGGCGATCTGTCCGATCACCATCACACCCGCCACCGTGGAACTGTCGATCCCGATTTTCGGTGACGTCAGGAACGGCGCCGTGAGAACGTAGTAGAACATCAGTTCCGTCGATACAATAAAGGCGATGATGAAGAAGACCAGAGTGTTTCTGTTTTTTAACATTTTAACGGCTTCGAGGAAAGCTAACGGATTGGCGGCCGTTTTCTCCGGTGGCGTGTTGGGCAAGGCGAAAGATATCAGACCCATAATGAGGGAAAATATCCCCGCCAGGAGCAAAGTATCGCCGGCGAATCCGATGGAAGCTTCGCCCTTCGCCACCACCCTCCAGCCGGACAGGGCCAATCCCGCCACGATCCATCCGATGGTTCCCCAGACGCGGATCTGTCCGAACTCTTTCTCCGAATTCTTCAGGTTTATCAGGGCAATGGAATTGGTAAGCGCGAGGGTCGGCGCGTACAGCAGGCAGTAAATAAACATTAACCAGAGCATGGTCGAATAATCGGAAATAGTGGAAATATAGACCAGGAGAGCGCCTCCCAGGAGCTGCAGAAGGGCAACCACTTTCTGGGAAGCGAAGTAGCGATCCGCGATCTGTCCGCCGATAAAGGGAGAAATAATGGTGGCGAGGGGCAACAGGCTGTAAATGATACCGACCTGGGTTCCCGTGAATCCCAGGTCGTTAAGCAGATAGGCGGAAAGAACCGGTGCCCACGCTCCCCAAATGGCATATTGCAGAAACATCATGGCGCCGAGCCGTATTTTTACTCCCATTTCTCACCCTTTCTGTTAATTGTTCTGTTGATTAGCGACCGGTCATTTTTGTTGGGGTTTGCTAAGGATCGAAGTTTGAGTGAAGATTGAAGTTCTTTCCCAGCGGATGTTATTCCGCGGGAAAGAGTTCCGCAAACGATTATTCCCGGAGCGGGAGAACGGCGTCAGACGATTTGTCTTTTGGCCGGATCCCATTCAACTCTTCTGCCGGTCAAATACGATTCCGTGGCCATATGACAGGCCAGCGCTTCCTGCAACCCAATTTCAATATTGCATTTCGGTTGTCTGTTTTCCCGGATGGAATCCAGCCAGTCCTTGACGTGCAGATGGGTTGGATCCACGCGTTTCCCTTCACGGTAGGTGTAAACCAGTCCTTTATTGGCAAAATATCTGGCGGTAGCGGAGGTGACACCGTCGATTTGTTTTGACCCCGGGGAATAGGTGTATATGGGATAGCGGGTATTGATGATTCCGCTTTCGATTTTTTCCTTATAGCGGGTCGACTCCGGGTCGGCCGTCACAATCAGGCCGTGTATTTTGCTGTCACCGGCTCCGCCGATTTGCATGGTCGCGTCATGCCCCATGAAGATATTTCCCCGGTTTTTATTGCTCGACAGAGTCGCGCTGTACAACAGGGTTAAATCCTTATCGGGGTATTCCAGGATGGCCTGGAACACATCGGGCACATCGCGCCCGTCTTTATAGAAGTAAATGCCTCCCGAGGCGGTAACAAATTTGGGCGCGCCAAGCTCCATTACCTGGTTAACGGCATCAAACTCATGTGAAAAAAGATCGCCGGCCAGACCGGTTCCGTAATCGTACCAGCAACGCCACCGGAAAAATCTTTTTAATGCTTCCTGGCCGAAAGGTATTTTTGTTGGCGCCGGCTCCTGAAACGTGTCCCAGTCGATTGTCCGCCTGTTGCCCTGGGGGTGAATGTCCCAGACCCAGGCGCCCCACGGTGAATTGCGGTTGGTTGTCACTTCCACGAGGTTAACCGGTCCCAGCAGTCCCTGTTGGACAATTTCCTTCGCTTTTTCAAGACTGTCCACCTGGCGGTTCTGATGACCGAGCTGAAACACGATACCGCTTTCCTTCACCGTGTCGTATACCTCGAGGGCTTCCCGGAATGTCCTTGTCAGCGCCTTTTCACAATAAACATGTTTTCCCGCTCGCGCGGCATCAATGGTAATTCTTGAATGCCAGTGGTCGGGGGTTGCGATAATGACGGCGTCGATGTTATCGTCTTCCAACAGGTCCTTGTAATGTCGATATTTTTTGGCTGTTTCTTTTGGTTTGCCGCCGGGACGTTGTTCATTTGACGAGGCTTTCAAAGCGGCCTCGGCTCTTATGTTGAACAAGTCGCATATGCCCACAAGAGAAACGTTCAAATCTTCCTGTTGCATGAAAGTCGCGTAACTTTTGTCCAATTTATTTTCTTTGGCATTGGCGGCCGCTTTTTCGACCCATTCGGGGGTGGCGAAGCCGGCAGCCCGTGCCAGGTGTTGACCCCGGCCACCGTAACCAATGATACCTAATCGCAGATATCGGCCGGGACTTTTTGAGGATATGACGGCCGGAGCCTGGTGCTCCGAAATGAGATCGGCGAGCAAATTGGATTTTCGTAACGCGTCACGTTTGATTTTTCTCAGGATATTGTAAAACAACACTCCCACCACCGGAAGTGTCGCCAAACCTTTTAGTATTTCTCTCCGATCGAGATCCGTCCCGGAGGCCTTTGAATCGGTATGTTCTTCTTTCATGTCAGTGCATCCTCAGTTGGTTGTGTATTATTCCTGAAAATTAGTCTGTCCAAACCAATAATATTGCTCGTGGGAAACACATATAGCACATAGAGGGCACAAGCCTCGATCAAGTTTTTATTCACAATAATGTAACTGCCTTCCCACGGCCGGGAATATTCCAGACCCAACAGCGGCGGCGTAAAGAAATAGTAAATCAGGAGCAGTACCATGCCGGCTAAGGAAGCATATCGCCCCAGCAAACCCA
>JAADGP010000119.1 GCA_013152315.1 FCB group bacterium | reverse complement strand
GAGGACCGGTCGTCAGTTTTTCCGTCGATCGGGTTCACCCCCACGACCTGGCACAGTTCCTGGACCAGGACGGCATCGCGATCCGGGCGGGGCATCATTGCGCCCAGCCGATTATGAACTACCTGAAAGTAAGCGCCACGGCCCGTGCCAGTTTTTACGTGTATAATACCAGGGAGGAAATAGATTTTCTTTGTGAAAGTATTGAGAAAGCCCGGAAGTTTTTCTGAGTGAAGTGAGAGTGAAACGTGATACGTGATACGTGTCGGAACGTAGTGGAGATCCCGATGGAGCGCAGCGACTGTCGGGAAAACGTGAAACGTGATGCGTGATGCGTGAAACGTGTTACGTGAAGTGTACCAGTCGGTTAAGATAATATCGAAAAGTTGTTTTTTTAAATATTGACAAACCGGATCCCCGTTTCGAAGTCGGGGACAATAAAAACTGAAACTCGTCTCAGAATTACATAAATTTTATTATTATAGGATTCAATCCTGGCCGGATATGAAACGGGATATCACATGAACCGGAGAGGTTCTCTTTTCATTCCGCAATTTAACGGAAACAATTTCCTGAAGACGGCGCTACAATATGGCAATATCACTTCCCGGGAAAGGGAACCTTCGGTAACCAGGCAATGATACATCACCATCAATCGTTTATTTTAGACGCCTGCTTCGGGCGTGGGAGTTATTAACATGCGCTACAAAACAACAGCGGCAATAATCCAGGGCATTCTCCTTTTTACCATGCTCCATGCCCAGGCGACTCTCCCCGCCGGGGTGTCTGTCCACCGGTTGAACAACGGACTGGAAGTACTTCTTATCGAGAACCCGGCCCTACCCATGACCGGCGTGAATGTGGTCGTGAAAACCGGTTCCGCTTATGAAACTTTCGCCACAAACGGCACCAGTCACATGCTGGAACACCTGCTCTTCAACGGCACGACATCCAGGACACAGAAAAAACTCTACGACGATACCGATCGCATCGGCGGATACAACAACGCGAACACCGGAGATTATTACACCAATTTCATGATGGTTACTCCGGCGGATAAAATTGTTAAGGGGATGGAAATCCAGGCCGACATGTTATTTAATTCCGTACTGCCGCCGGAAAAATTCGAAAAAGAAAAGGGAATCGTGCTGGAAGAAATCGCGCAGAGCCTTAATCGTCCTTCCTCACAAATCGAGCACAACCTGCAATCCATCCTTTATCAGGGCCATGCGCTCTCCCTACCTACTCTGGGGACATACACGACCATTAACAATCTCTCCAGAAAAGACGTATTGGCTTACTATCGCAGTCATTACCGCCCTAACAACATGGTGCTCAGCGTAATCGGCAATTTCAACAGCGATACGCTTCTGAAAGTCATCGACGATTTGTACGGAAAGTACGCGCCCGGTTCAATCACCTATCCCGCGGATGCCGAACTGGCGGTCGGCTTTGCTCCGCCGGTGCGGCATGTTGGTCCGGCCGGTGGTTTCCACCACCGATTTTATTCGGGCAAAAACCCGGTCCTCCATATCGCCTTCCCGCTTCCGCTTAACATTTCCACCGAATTGGCCGATCTGCTGGACCTTTCCCTTACCGAAAAAACCCCCGAACTGGAAAAGGCATTAAAACAGAAATTCGCCGGGCAGGTACGGTCCTTATCAGCCGAGCTCCGATTGGCGCCCGTGGCTAATTACATGGTTTTGAAAGTCATATTGGAAACCGATAAACAGATTGAACCGATCACCGCTTATTTAACAAAAACGATCAAACAACTTGATTTTTCGCTTTCGAAGGACCGGGTTGAAAGCCAAATCGCCCGCTCCAAAACCGATTTTTATAAACAGTTGGAAAAACCGCACATGTTCGGCATTTATCACGCGTCCACCCTGGCCACGGCTGGTATCGACGGATTTTTGAGCAGTCTGGATAAAACCCGTTACCGGGCAGCGGCTAAAGAACTGAAGCATTTCAAACCGGATGGAGTACCCACGGTAATTGTTCATCATGTCGATAAACGTAAAACCACGCAGGATACTCATCAAACCGCCGTTAAACTTTTCCGCGACCGGAAGTCCGGGTTGGACCTGATCGTCAAACAAAACAGCATTAGTCCCCTGCTGGCCGTCCACTTTCTGATGAAACATAAGGCCGGCCTGGAAGCAAAATGGGGTGGTAATGCCGCCAAAATTCTGCACGACTGTTTTGGTCAAAGGATGAAATCCGAGAAAAACCAGCGGATCAGCCGGCGTTACGGTCTGACCTTTACGGTAAACGATAATCCGTACATTCCCATGGATGATATTTACCTTCATCCCGATTTCGGTTACATCCGGGTCGAAGGACTGGCCGACGATTTAGCCGGGGCAATTACTTACCTGAATAACCAGATTTTCGATTTCACGCCTACCAAAGAGGAATATAAGGAAGCCTATAAGACCATTTCTCACGGCGAATACCTTTCTACAAAGGACAACAGCCGTGATATGTTCAATAAAACCTACGAAGAATTAATTTTCGAGCCGGATAAATACCCGACCGATTCCGTGGCCCTGACATACGATAATTTGCTTCGCTTTACCCGGGAATACTTTCGTCCCCAAAACATGATCGTCTCAATTGTTTCACCCGTTTCCCCCGACAGTGTTTACAAGCTCTTTAAAAAAACATTGCCCGGCACACATTCGATTACGGCCGGGGATTCAGCGGCTTATGAACAATCCTTCACCCGTTTGACGGAACCGGTGTACATCGAAAAAGAAGGCGGCGGGGAACAATCCTATTTATTCTGGGGGTTCATCGAGTCCGTTGATGAAAAAGACAAGCCGGCCCTGAAGGCCCTTTCCCTGGTATTGTCCGACAAGATTATTTTCGATATTCGCGAGAGACAGGGGTTGGCGTATCGCATGCTGGCCGGGATTGACCTGCGGAAGGACCTGGCCCTCTTTTTCATCCGCCTGGGGACCCGTCCCCAAAACATTGACGGGTTGCTTCCGCAAATACCTTCTTTCTTCCGTCCCGAAATGTTAGCGGACATATCCGAATCCGATCTGGAGAAGTCCATTAATATGTATCTGGGACGGATGATGTTTCGCCGCCTGTCCAGTATAAACCAGGCTTTTTACTTAGGATATTCATGGTACCTCCACGGCGATCTCGAATACGATAGTCGTTTTTTGGACGAATTGAAACAGGTATCGCTGGAAGATGTTAACCGCGTGGCGAAAAAATACCTGACCGCGCCTAATCCCGCCACGGTCATTGTCCGCTGAGCGGTCGCGTCGCTGAGCCGCCGTGACATTTTCAAGATTACTGTTTTTAACCATCCTGGCGTCAGGTTTGCTCGCGCGCCAAATCGAAGCGCAGGCGCGACCTGTCAAATTTCAAACCCATGACCTGTACGTCGTGCTGCAACCACCCGACCCCCTGGGGCGGATTCAAGATGCGGGAACCGTGGAAATACAAAAAGGGTGGAATTTTTTCTACATAAACAACAAGGCAACAATCACGCATTTTTCCATCGCCGGCAAGGCCGCGGAGGTACTCACGGTACAACCGGCGGACACCACGACTTTAGCATCCGTTCCATGGGATGAATTACCACCGATTAAGGCGGGAACACAGGCCATGTACGTATTTTTCAGGAGCAGTCTCGAAGGTGTTGTCCCTTTCCGAATAAATTTTACCGCCCCATTCTCCGATCCGGTTCAAGATGTCCGGTTTTCCAATGAACTGGTTGGGAAAGAGGTAGCCGGGACCATACTGGAACAGGGCGCTTACCTTAGTCCGGCGGCCTATTTCTATCCCCGGGGGGACGAAGATTTGAGCGCCTACACGGTAACCATCGAAATTCCCGTTGAGTGGGAGTCCATCAGTGACGGTAACCGCAAGGCTTCCACCGTTCATAATAACCGAAAAATCCAAACCTGGGAAAATCCCTACCAATCCGACGGGGTCATTATTATGGCGGCTCCTTTCAGCGTTAAGTCGATTCGGGTGGACGGTATTGAAGTCGCCTGTTATTTTTTCGCGGATGACACCGCGCTTTTTGATACTTACCTGCCGGCCGCCGCCAATTACCTGCGTATGTATTCCGACTTGATCGGCCCCTACCCCTATCAACATTTCACGATCGTTGAAAATTTCTTCCCTACCGGTTACGGAATGCCCGCCTGGACACTGCTGGGCCGGGAAATCCTCCGGTTGCCTTTTATCGTTTACACCTCGCTGGGGCACGAGGTGTTACACAACTGGTGGGGCAACAGCGTTTACGTGGACTACCAACGGGGAAACTGGTGTGAGGCGGCAACCGTGTATGGCGCGGATTATCGGTACAAGTTGCTCCGTTCGAAAGACGCCGCGCGGAATTACCGGAAAGACATCCTGAAGCAGTATGCCAGTTACATTACCGAAAATAATGATTTTCCGATTCGCCAATTCACGGCCCGGTCGAGTCCCGACA
>JAADGP010000100.1 GCA_013152315.1 FCB group bacterium | reverse complement strand
TTTGCCGGTCAGTTTGGTAAACTGGGTGGAAAGCCGTTTATCATCGGGGCGGTTGGGAACGATGAATTCGGGAAAATTGTTCTTGAAAAGCTGGCTGCGTTAGATATCGATATTTCGGCGGTTACAATTCGCCCCGCTGTTAAAACCGGCCTTGGTCTGGCCCTGGTCAGGGATGACGACCGGGCAATTTTGACCTATTCCGGTTCAATCGATTCGATAATACCTGCTGACTTGCACGATAGCATATTGAATGCCTGCCGGCATTGGCATATTGCCAGCATTTTCCTCATGAAAAAATTACGCAAGCACTGGGGCATCTTGTTGCGCTACTGCCGTGCACACAATATCACTACGTCGCTGGACCCGAACTGGGAACTGGGATCCTGACGAAAAATGGGAGGGGATTTCGGAAATCCTGCCCTTAATCGATATTTATTTATCGAATGCCGCCGAGGCCCTGGCCATTACCGGTGAAAATGAAATTATGAAAGCCGGTGAAGTCCTGAGTTCCCAGGGAAATATTGTCGTAATTAAAAGCGGGGCGGGGGGCGCCGTCGCCTTTAAAAGAGAGCAGGTCTGGCGGGTAATTCCCGATGATAATTTACCGGAAGTTATTCAGGTCATCGATACCATCGGTGCCGGTGACAGCTTTGACGCCGGATTTATCAGGGCCTGGCAAATGGGATGGAGCGTGCCGGAATGTCTAAAGCTGGCAATACGGTGCGGCACTGCCTGTGTCACCGGTCGGGGCGGTTTTGAACGACAATTACGGGAAGTAATCGAATGATCCTGTCCGTTTGCCCGAATCCGGCCGTGGATACGTATTTTTATTTGGACGATCTGGTCCCGGGCAAGGTGAACCGTTTGTTGAAGGAACAATTTTATCCCGGTGGGAAAGGTGTCCATGTAGCCCTGGCCGCGACCGAACTGGGTGAAAATGTACAACTGGCTGGTTTTTGGGGTGGGGCGACAGGCGCATTGATTAAAGTGGAATGTGCAAAGGCAAATATCCCATGTCACGGCCCCCAATTGAAGGAGTGGAACCGGTTTTGTATTAACATCAGGTCCGAAAGCCAGTATAGTGAAACGGAGATCCTGGGTCGAGGCCCGGTCATCAATAAACACGATATGGGAAAATTTTACAAAACATTATCCGGGCTGATGGCCGATGCCCAATGCGTAACCTTAAGTGGTTCCTGGCCGGCGGGAGCCGACCGTTTTGCCTACGCCGAATTAATAAAATTAAGTCATTTACATGGTTGTCGGACATTTCTCGACTGTGCGAGTGATTTGCTGAGGGAAGCGCTGGCCTTCAGTCCCTATTGTGTCCACTTAAATCAGCATGAAGCGACGGAGGCCTTTGGGAAAGGGAATCCGCCTCAGCAAGTGAAATTATTGGCGGAAAGTTGCGAAATCGCCGTGATTACCGTTGGTGAAAAAGGAGCGTATTTCTCGTTTGAGAACAAGTTTTACCATGCCGAGTGTCCGGTGCGGGCGGTGTATTCTTCCATTGGTTCCGGCGACTGCCTTCTGGCCGGACTGGCGGTTGCTTTTATCAGAAAATCCTCTATTCGAGAGGCCATCAGACTCGCGGTCGCCTGTGGCGCCGCCAACTGCATGCGTGAGGAATTGGGGATGCTGTACAAGCACAATGTGGATGAATTGTTGGACCGGGTCGTTATCAATGAAATCAATGAATAAGCTTATCGAATCGTTAAACCGGCACCGGAAAAACGGCCAGGCTTTGCTGGCGGCAAATTTTTACAATGCCGAAACATTACAGGCTATTTTGTTCGCGGCAAAACAGGAGCGATCCGAAATAATACTGCAAACATCACCGGCCACCTTAAACTATTTGGGTGTTAAGTTGGCGACAGCGATGGCGCGGGCGGCAGCGGATGAATATGGCGTTACCGCCTGGCTCCATCTCGATCATGCGACCGACACGGATTTGATCCACCACTGCATTGAAACCGGCTATGATTCGGTTATGATCGACGCGAGTGAATTCGAATTCACTGAAAATGTCCAGAGGGCAAAGGAAATCGTTAAGATTGCGCACGAAAAGAATATCGCCGTGGAGGCTGAAATCGGATATATCCCCAAACTGGGACAAGCGGGTGCAAACGGAACCGGATTAACCACGCCGGAGGAAGCACAATCTTTTATTGAACGAACGAATGTTGATCTGCTCGCCATTGCGATTGGCACCGCGCACGGATTTTACAAGGAGAAACCGGCACTGGATTTCGAGCGCCTGGAAGCGATAAGTAAAGTTGTCGACAGACCTTTGGTTTTGCACGGCGGTTCGGGATTATCAAAAGATGAGTGGCGGATGGCTATCCGCGGCGGGATCGCTAAAATCAATTTTGCTACGGAAATAAAGGATACCTTTATAAATACGATTAAAAAATCATTGAATGGAAATGACGAAATCGATTTAAGGAAAGTGTTTTTACCGGGGATCAGAACTACCGCCCGGCTCGTAGCGGAAAAAATACGGGTGTGCTCCGGGAATTGATCAACATTGAATGCAAACCATAATTACATTCTTGGCTCGGAGAAGAAAAACCTTTTAGATGAGTGACAACGTTCCGGAACGGCGGTATATAAACATCTCTGGATTTTGTGATAAAAAAAATAAAAATAAAAATGATTGGTAACAGGGTATCGAAATGACAGAATTACTGAAGGACATAAAAAACCAACCGGACGAATTACTAAGGTGTTTGGATCATAACCTGGGAGCCGGGGGCGCGGCATTGGAGGCGGCGGCCGCCATATTGAAACAGGTCGAACACATCTATATCACGGGAATCGGTAGCAGTTGGCATGCCGGGATGGCGGTCCTTTCATTATTTGAAGGCGCCGGAACACCGGCGCATCTGGTGGATGCGTCGGAATTATTGCATTTTGTCCGTATTCCTTACAATTCCGCCATCATAGCACTCTCAAGGAGCGGCAAGAGTATTGAAATCGTAAAATTACTGGACGTCGCAAGAGAAACGGACACCAAAATAATAGGTATTACCAATTCACACGACAGTCCCCTGGGGAAACATTCGAGTGTTGTTCTTGAGCTTGCAGCGGCCTTCGATCATTTGGTTTCTATTACCATGTACACCGGTTTGACCCTGGTGGGTGGGCTGTTGGCGGCCGCGTATTTAGGTACTTTAAAGCCAAATCTTATTGACGCCCTGCGCTTGGCCTTGTCCGCATCAAAGTCCGGTATTATTAATTGGATTGATAAAATCGATGACAACCCCTGGTTTGCACGGGATTGCCCTACTTATTTCCTTGCCCGCGGCGGCAGCACGGCCAGTTGTTACGAAACCCGGCTTCTCTGGGAGGAAGCGGCAAAAGCTCCCGCGACAGCCCTTACGACCGGTGTTTTCCGGCATGGTCCCCAGGAAGTCATGAGCAGGGAATTGCGAATTGGCCTGTGGATCCACGAAAAAACACTACGCAGTGAAGATTTGGCTCTGGCACAGGATTTATATGATTCCGGAGCAAAGGTTTTACTTATCGGGAAAAATATTGAATCTGCGACCAGCGACCTGGTTCTGAATATCCCCGGTACTCCCCCGGGGTGGCAGTTCCTTGTTGATATCATACCGGCCCAATTATGTGCTGAATATTTGTCCCATTTAAGAGGGGAGGACTGCGACCTTTTTAAATTCTGTCCGTATGTTATTGAAAAGGAAGGTGGATTACTCTGAGATTCATCCCCGGAATTTTCCGGATTGAAGTACTTTGAAATAATAACAGGAATGAAATAAATGACCAAGGCAGCGAGGGGGACAACCCCAACGTCAAACGAGGCGGTAATTAAGGTAAAATACGAGCGGAAACAAGGGGAGATAAATCCGTTTCTGTACGGTTTTGGGTTTGAAAACTGGGCCGGCGCGGTGAACATTGGTCTGCAGGCACAGCTGCTGGAAGGCAGGAGTTTTGAAGAAGAGGATGTTAACCGGGACGGCGTCAGTGACAAGTGGCATTCTTTCGGATTCGGTGACAATACGGCACGAATCCGCCGGGATGGACGGGGAGCGTTCCACGGTGACTATTCCCAGAAAATCGAAATGTTTGTTTATAACGACGGTGAAGTCGGTCTTAGACAAGGGGGACTTTTTATCCGGGCGGGGGAAAAATATCACGGTTATCTTTATCTGCGGCAGCGTGAACTGGAAGATAACGGGAGTGTTGTCGTTTATTTTACGGATGGCGATACGGTCTGCGCCAAACAGTGCATCTCAGCCGCGGAAATCACTAAGGAATGGAAAAAATATACCTTCACGTTGATTCCTGAAATTTCATCAACGGATGCCGAATTCAGGATCGCTTTGGCGGGAAAGGGATTTCTGTGGATTGACCAGGTTTCCCTGGTCCCTGAGGATACGTATAAAGGGCATGGTAATCGAATCGATATTATGGAAACGATCCTGGAACTTAAACCAAACATCGTGCGCTGGCCCGGGGGATGTTTTGCCGAGTGTTATCGCTGGAAATACGGGGTCGGGGAAGTGGACCAAAGGCGGTTGTTGAAAAAATACCATGCCAGTGTCCGGACCAAGGAGGATCCATCGTGGGAGCCGAACACGTTTGGCACCGATGAATTTATGCAGTTTTGCCGCGATATCGGCGCCACACCGTTGTTAACGATCAATATCGGGTACGATGTTGGTGACGATGTCGAGGAATACGTGCAGGAAGCTCTCGATTGGGTCGAATATTGCAATGGGGATGCCACTACCGAATTCGGTTCCCTGAGGGCGAAAAACGGTCACCCGGAACCGTACAACGTTGAATATTGGGGACTGGGAAATGAGCCCTGGGAGATGA
>JAADGP010000083.1 GCA_013152315.1 FCB group bacterium | reverse complement strand
ATCAGCGCCAGGGTGGCATCGTCGGTGATCTTCACGCCGTATTCTTTCCCGTCAACAATAAGCAGATTGCGGAAATCTCCGCCGGTGCCTTCGCGAAGACGAATTACCTGGTCGTTGTCCGCCGTGGCCCCGGCTCCGGAGCCGATTAAAGTCACGTTGTGAAATTGAGGTTTCGAACGTGGTTGGGCATCCATGTCATCATTGGCCTTGTTGTCCATCTCAAAGCCCCGGTTGCCGTCTTCGCTCCCGATCAGGGCAAACAGAAATTGGCCCCGTCCCCGGTACCCTAAGTCCGTGTCAAAGGCGTCGTCGCCCACGAACAATACCGTGCAGTATTTCAAATCCACGGTTCCGCCGAACATCTCAAACCCGTCGTCCAGGTTCCAGGCGACTTCACAATGTTCGATCGTAGTGCCACGCCCCACACCGGCCAGGGAAATTCCATTGATTTCGTTATCCTGACCAATGGACCGGCCGCCATACCAGACGCGTACGTAGCGGAGGATACCACTGTTGTCATTTTCATCGGTTCCGCCGAATGGTATGCCGACCAGCCCTTCCACAAAGGATTCGCCGCCGTCGACATTAATCGGGGCTTTGCCCAAGATAATCAATCCACCCCAGGTTCCCCGTTGTGGCAGTTCACTCTCAGGCAGGTTGGCGGTAAAGGTAATGGGGTTCTCCAGGGTGCCGTCGGCAATGATTTTTGCTCCCCGTTCGATGATAAGCGCCGGCGCCAGACCGTTACCGTCATCGGCATTGGCCTTGATAGTCGTTCCGGCTTCGATGGTCAGGGTAACACCGGGTTTTACAAAAGTCTGTCCGGTGAGAATATATTCATTCTTTGCCGCCCAGGTCGTGTTTTCCGTAATGTTTCCGGCTATCTCGTAGGATTCTCCTTCGTCCTGTTTGTCCGATACCGGGTCTTTGTCACACCCTGCAAACAGAACCAGTCCGATAAGAATGGGCCAGAAGAATGTTATCTTGTGTTTCATTTCTTTCTCCTTTGTTTTAATTGTAAAGCTTTTAAAAGTCATACCCGATCCCGATTGAGATCGATTGTCCCGGTTGGTAGGACTCGGTGAGTTTCAAAATCCCGCCCGGTTCCAACTGTCCGAAGCGGATCGACGAATTCAAAAGGTTTTTCATTTTCAGCGTTACCGAATAGTTCGCCAGTGTTTTCGTCATGGTCACGTTTAAGGATGGGAATGGATATTCATACACATCGGCCACGTTGCCGCTACCCAGGGCGACCAGCCGTTTGGAAAAGGTGTTGAAAGCCACGGCCATCCGTAAATTATTATTCGTAAGGAAGTTTACTTCCGTGTTAACCAGGAAATTGGACTGTCCCTGCAAGGGCCGATCCAGGAGAGAATGGGCGGAATTGGTAATCGTTTCCCCGTTAAACAGGGTAATCCGTTGATTTTGATCCACCCGTGATTCCGACCAGGTAGTATTAAAAATAAGCATCATTCTTCCCCGGGATTCCACTACCGGCAACCGCTTTCGTATTTCCAATTCGATTCCACGTGTTTCGGCGCGGGCGCTATTCTGGTATGTTTTGTACGTCAGGTCCGCTGTCTCAAAACGAGCGGCTTCGATAGGATTATGAAAAGTCTTGGCAAAGGCGCTGACCGCGATGAGTTCGTTTAATCGCGGATACCACTCGAATCGGATATCGTAATTGGAAATATCGGTTGTTTTGAGGTTCTGGTAGCCAACAACCACATCGCCACCGTAAAACTCCTGGTATTCCAGGGGAGCCAATTCGCGAAACTGGGCGCGTGCCACGGTTTTGGAGTGCGATAACCGGAGTTTTTTATCACCGGTAAAATCAATAATAATATTGTATGAAGGTAAATAGTTCACTTCGTCGATGGCGCCGCGGGTCTCGCCCTCCCCCAGTAAAGGATTTTCATATACCACCCCGGTGACACCGTTGTATGGAATCAATCCCATAGTGTACGCTTCTTGTCGGACACCGGTAATGAATCTTATTTCATTCAACCAATTCAAAGTTGGTTTGTAAGGCATGCTTACCATTAGGTATTGAGCCAAAATTGTTTCATTGGCGCGGTAGGCGCTGCGACTGGATTCATCGGTGTTTTCAACCAGGATCCAACCGTCGGATTCGGCGGTAAGGAAATTTTTACTGTCGAAGGAGGAACCGAAGTTCTGTCCCCGGACACGGTACGTGTCCTGATCATTGCTTCCGTAAAGCCAGTGATAAAAAGTTCTGCGGTGAAAATCCCGGCTGCGTCCCTGCAGACGAAAACCGGCCTTAATCTTCATGTTTTTCAGGCGTCCCGTTTCGACAATATCTTTATAGTTCACGTCGATGTTCCCGTTCATGTCCCGACCGGAGGTGAAGGAACGCATCCCGGCTTTGGAAGACGAAGTCACCAGGGTGTACACATCGCTTTCGGAGTTTTGCGAATAGTTGTGGCTCTTTTCATCCGGTTCATTCAGGTGGGAGTCGCCAAAATTGATTTTCCATTCCAGCTCCCGGTTCGTATCGAACCGATGGTCTCCGGTTACGGTAAGATTACGAATGCTCTTTTCGGAGAATTTCTGTTTAATGTAAATGCCCTGGTCAATGTTGGGCGTAATTCCGGTGCCGTAAATAACATTGTCCGCTGAAGAGTGGGTATACAGGAAATAAAATTTAAGTTTGTGGATATTTCTCCACTTCATACCGCTGCTCAACCCCAGGGTCATATTGGTCTTGTAACCCGATTTGGAATTGTGGATTTCGTGGGTGGGGATGTAGGTATCGCCGTAGAGCGAAAAAGTTGACAAATCGGTTTCCAGGGCGTAATAATCATTGGAGAACGATCCATTAAAGAAATACCCGTATTCCAGATTATTTGTGGGGTTGAAACGGTTGCCAAGATCGAAACCGGCGGAAATCGGCAAGGATGTCTGAGTGTTCTTAAAACGGAATGACGTCCGAAATTCCTTTCCGTAATGGCTCAATTCCTGTCGCCAGTCGCTAAAGCTTTTTCCCGCAGGCGGCAGCCACATATTCAGCATACGATCCCGGGGAATATCCTTTGGCATCGCCCGGGTCCCGTCATCATAGCCGAAATAATCCAGACTTCCCCCGTCGGAGCGATAGAAAACCTTTCCGTCGTGCAGATTGGAATTGTCTTTGACAGCCAGTTTTAACTTAAATATATAATTGTCCGGGTAAGCTTTGGTCTTGATATTGACGAAACCGCCGGCAAAAACCCCAGGGAGGTCGGGTGTAAAGGTTTTTATCACCGAGATACTTTCCAACAGGGCCACCGGGAAAAGGGTCAGCGGCACCGACTTTTTATCCGGTTCCGGACTGGCAATAGGACCGCCGTTGACTTGGGTGCTGGTATACCTACCGCCCAAACCGCGGACGGTAACGTATTTACCGTCTTTTATCGAAGCGCCGGTGACGCGTCGCAAAGCGTCGGCGGCATTGGAGTCCCCGCTCCGGGACATCTGGGCCGAACTGACACCATCCTCAATCCGAAACGATTTTTTCTGTTTTGCCAGCACTCCCCCATCGCGATTACTTTTCAAATCAGCCGTAACGGATACTGCCTCCATTTGCAGAGATTTCTCTTCCAGGCAAATTTGAATAAAGATTACTTCGTCGGTCTTAATGGTGACCGGAATTTCCCGGGTTTCGTAGGATATGTAGGCTGCTGTGACAATTTGTTCCCCAACGGGAACATTGTACAGCATAAATTCCCCATTGACATCCGAACTGGAACCGATAATCGTTTCCTTAATCATGACATTTGCTCCGATCAACGGTTCCCCTGTCGTGGCGTCGACGATTGTTCCACGTACCCGGCCCGTTTCCGCCGGCCACAAAACCGATACCCAACCAAATGTCAACAGGAACAGAAACCTGATCGGGATTATTTTTAATAATGATCTCATTGTCTACCTTATTTCATTGTCTACCAAAAAGTCCGCGTCTATTTCAAACTTTCGCCTGGAAGCTATCCCGATAATATTAGGTTTCGGTTAGTGCCGGATTTGAAGTTTGTGAGTATTGGTAAGTGAAAAATTTCCGCAGGAAAATCAAATGTACGACAACCATCCCTGGTTGTCGAAAAAACGGTATTGACAGGAATCGTCAAACAGGGATTAAAGTACGACAACCGTCCCGCCGTTGCGGGACAAGTTCCCCGGTTGTCGAGAATAAATCATCAATAGGAACCGTCAAGCAGGCTTGCCTGGCGTAGCGCAGTGTAGACAGGGATGCTTGACATACATAGTAAAAATTACTGCGGACGAATTATTATGTTTTTTGGGGTAAAAAAAATGATGTCATTGCAATCCCGTGGCGGGATCGCGATAACGGATCGTCATCTAACTACGATTTTCGCGGTTCCGCCTTGATCCTGATAGAAAAAATACTCCCCTCCCCTATTTTACTGGAGACGGACACATCTCCGCCGTGAACCTGGGCGATATGTTTCACGATTGCCAGTCCCAGGCCGGTTCCACCCAGTTTCCGGCTGCGAGCCCGGTCGACACGGTAGAAGCGTTCGAACAGTCG
>JAADGP010000137.1 GCA_013152315.1 FCB group bacterium | reverse complement strand
TGAACATCATATCCCCACCAGCGGGGCTTACCCCACGTAGTAAAAAACCTTCCGAATTCTCAGGGCGTTTGAACGTAACCAATATTGTTGCACCACACACCATTCTTTATCTCAACGGCATCTACCCTATATTCCATGAATATCCTATGTCCACCAACGGGGCCTGCCTCAAGTAGTAAAAACCCTCCGAATTCTCAGGGCGTTTGAACGTGACCAATATTGTTGGACCACACGTCATTCTTTATTTCAACGGCATCTATCCTATATTCCATGAATACCTTATAGCGGGGCTTGCCCCGCGTAGTGAAAAACGCCCCGTAAATACGGGGCGTTTGAACGTAGCGGGGGTAGGATTCGAACCTACGACCTTCGGGTTATGAGCCCGACGAGCTACCAGACTGCTCCACCCCGCGATCTCTAATTTATAAAAGTTTTAATCACATAATTCGAACCTACGACCCTCGGGTTATGAGCCCGACAAGCTACTCCCGATGTATCGGGACTCCATCCCGCGATCGGTTTGAAATATTCTTGTTAAAATAAGCCTGCAAAATTAGGGATAATTCCCTTACCTGGCAACCGCTAGACATGGAATTTTTCATCTTTTTTCCACGCTCACGATTCTCACGGAAATTGCCATATGGTCGGAATACCCCCCTAACAATTTATCCCTGACCCAAAACCGGAAGGGGTAACCGGCATAGGGACCGGTCGCTTGCCGATATTTCGGATTATCGGCAACGTGCACACTTTCCGGCACAACCGCCAGTCCTGACGAATCCACCAGACCGGGACTGACAATAATCTGGTCGTAAACGAGATCTTCATTATTGTATTTGTACGTGCCGCCGTTCTTTTTCTGATAGAACGGTTTCATCAGGTTCAGCAAAATATAGGGCTCCGTTCCCACCTTTTCGCGCTCCATGGTGGCCCCCAAATGCCGTTCTACCGAAGGATCCGTCGGTTCGTCATTCAAATCGCCGATAACAATGATTTCAGCTTTCGGATCGTTTGACAAAACGCGTTCGATTTCTTTTCTCAGGGTCCGCGCCGCCTGCGCCCGCAGGGGAATGGTGGCCTCGACCCCACCCCACTTCGACGGCCAATGGTTTACGAATATATGGAGTTCCTCGCCCTTGTACAGCCCCCGGACGTAAAGAATATCGCGGGTCGATTTATCGTCCGGCAACACAACCGGGATCGGCCTCGAATCCAAAACCGTAAATACCGAATCGTCATACAACAAGGCGACATCGATACCCCGGCTGTCGGGCGAATCATAGTGCACGATAGCGTAATCCCGCTCGGGATAGCGTTTGTTCAACATTTCCAGTACCAACCGGTTTTCGACTTCGCACAAACCGATTATGTCGGCGTCCAAATCGGCTAAAACCTGGGCCATATGCTCCAGTTTTAAGTCCAATATTTCCGGCGTCATGTTTTTTCGTCCGCCGACGGCGAATTCATCGTCGTTCTTCGCGGGATCATCGACCAGGTCAAACAAGTTTTCAACATTCCAAAACGCGATTGTGATCGCCTCCCGGGCGATTCCAACGGATACCACACTTACCCAGGCAACGAAAATCAATACCGATAGTTTTTTCAATTTTTCCTCAACATTTGTGAAACTTTTAAACCCATTCGGCGTTTTGGCTTCTGGAGTGGGCAGAAGATAATAAACCCAACCCCTTTATTATCACCCTCCTATTACCTCCTTGGTTTATCTGTCCACTCCTTCTTTTTTTATACCCTGCAAATCCTTATAAAACACGTCCCTGGCCGGCCGTGACATTTTCCAGGTTACAGCGGAACGATTCAATATTCGCCCTGGGCAATTCAATTTTCCAACGCAGCAATTCGGCCGATTCAACCGCGAGCACCCGTCCCTTTTCCCGGCTTACAAGCCGCGGTATTTCCCCATAATATTCATAGGGACATTCAACCGAAATTGAACGGCGGGGGATAAATTCCACCAATGCGGCGCTTGCTGCCGCCAGGTCCGCACACGCTTCATAGGCCCCGGCCAGTCCCTTTTTGCCTAACTTGATTCCACCAAAATAACGAATAACATATAAAACGCCGTTTACCAGTTGATATCTGCGCAACACATTTAATATGGGTTTCCCGGCGGTACCGGACGGTTCGCCCGCATCGGAATGGTTTTCGATTATTTCCGTCGAATCGTAAGCGCGGTAGGCCCAACAGATATGCGTTGCCTTGTGATATTCTTTCCGTAACGCTCGCAATTGGCCGGCAACATCCCCGGGCTCACCGATGGGATACAGGATTCCGATGAATTCGGATCGCTTTTCCTTGTATGAAACCTGGTTTTTTGTCGCCGGCGTTACCACTATTTTTTTCTAAACGATAGTTTTACCGGAACCCCTTCCAGTTTAAAACTTTGTCGCAGTTGATTCTCCAGGTAACGCTGGTAAGCAACGGGAATCAGACCGGGAAAATTGGCATACAGAGCAAAGATTATCGGCGCCTGATTGACCTGCGTAATATATTTGATCTTGATCATTTTACCTCGAATCGCCGGGGGAGGCATGTTGGCGGTGACCTTTTGGAGCCATTCGTTCAGGGCCTTTGTGGGAATCCGTTGCTGACGGGCCTGGTGCACATTCCAGGCCACATCCAACACCTTGGACACGCGCTGTTTCGTGAGCGCGGAAATAAACAACACCGGATAATGGGACAATGACCGGAATTGATCGACCATTTCTTCCAGGAAATCCTGCATGGTGTTGGCATCTTTTTTTAACAGGTCCCATTTATTCACGATGATGACCAACCCCTTTCCTTTTTGAATCACCTGTTCCAAAATGGTCTTATCCTGTTTGGTAAACCCTTTTACCGCATCAATTAATACCAATACCACGTCGGCGCGGGCGATGGTTTTATGGGTTCGCACGTTGGAATAATATTCAATGTTGTCCGTTATCTTCGATTGTTTTCGCAATCCGGCGGTATCGATCAGAATGACGTCCTTACCGTACCATCGCAGATGGGTGTCGATCGAATCGCGGGTGGTACCGGCGATGGGGGTTACAATGGTCTGGTCTTTCTGTAACAAAGCGTTTGTCAGCGACGATTTGCCCACATTAGGCATCCCGACAATGGCCAGGGACATTTCTTCGGCGTTTGATTCCGCGGGGGGTTCGCGCTTTAATTCAAGCTTTTCAACGATCGCATCCAACAGATCACCGGTTAAGCGTCCGTTCAGGGCCGAAATCGGGAGCACGGGTTCCAGTCCCAGTTCATGATACAGAAAAATTTGCTCGTCCATCTTCAGTGAATCGCACTTATTCACTACCAGAACAAACGGTTTGCCGGCTTCCCTGACTAATTGGGCCAAAGCGTGGTCGCTGGGTGTGGGCGCGACCCTGCCGTCGACCATGAACAGAATTAAATCCGCTTCCCGCATGGCCAACACGGCTTGTTCGCGGACGGCGGCATTGAAAATATCGGCATCATCAGGGATATAACCGCCGGTATCCACAAACGTTAAATCAAAACCGGTCCATTCCACGTCACCATAGATCCGATCGCGGGTTATTCCTTCCTGCGAGTGAACGATTGCCTTGCGACGTTTCAGGACACGGTTGAAAAATGTCGATTTACCCACATTGGGACGACCAACAATTGCTATTATGGGGTTGGTTTTCATATCATATCAATTCTAAGACGGTTGCTGAAATTTAAATCCAAATACTTTCAAATATACTATTTCAATTTTTTATTCAAAATACTCGTTCAAAATAACATCGTCAAGTTTGCATACATAGTATCCGGTTTGGAGTAGGCTGAAGTTAAAACGTTTCGTTGAAATAACATCGTTGATTAACAACACCAAAATAAAATAATATGTTGCGATAGACCAATCGGGAACTTTTTATATCGTATTGTCTCCCTCAACCTGTTTCCCGAAAAAAATCAGAAGGCGTTTTCTTTTATTGGGATAAAAATTTATCTGAAAGTCCGCAAAACAACCCTTTCATTCTATCCACCGGCTATTATTTCCTATTATGGTTGTTATGAAGTTTTAACAAATCAACTACTTTGGATTTCGACCAATCGGCTTCACAGAAAAGCAGTCATGGCGTATTGGTTACCGGGTCGCCATAACTCAACCGCTGAGTTATGGAATTCCCTGAGTTTTGCCTTGTCAGGATGCGCCTCCATATTTTCTCTTTTGTCATGTCCCGGTCCGTTTCCATGTATTGTTTAACGGCCTGTCGAAAACAATTGATTCTCAGCAATCTAACGTTTAAACTTATTGGACAGTTTTACTAGTCCAAGGGGAAGGAAACACAGTTATCTTTAATCTGAAATATCATTCACCCAACAGGTTTTCTATACCGAAATCAACAATTAACCCGGGGTCGGCGCTTTAACTTTATTCGACTCATTATGTGTAGCTGGACAGTCGACCCCGCCCCACCTTTAAATAGTTACGGTTATAAAATTCCACAGTTCAACAATGGGGGAAGACAGAACACTCCTGTAGTTACGGGATTATATTAGATGAATACAAAACAGTGTGTGTTTATTACAAAGATACGATGAAAGAAATAAACGAAATCAAAATTAGGCTGTATAAAAACCAAGTCGATCTGAAGGGA
>JAADGP010000157.1 GCA_013152315.1 FCB group bacterium | reverse complement strand
GTAAACACTCCCACCGATCTCACGGGCGGCAATTCGATCGATATTCTCGCAATAATTTTCAATCTTATCCAATTGCTCAATAATCGTTTCCATTTTCTTCGACTGCTTAGCCAGTAATTGCACCGTTCTTTCCGAAGGATTATAAGTTAATTCGGCGGCAATTCTGTCCGTAAACTCTTTAATTCCCGGTTCCAACCTGTGGCGCTTTACTTTTAACGTGAATATCTGTGGCTCCCATTCCGCAATCTGCTGTTGCAGGAAAACCAATTTCTCATTTCGCTTTTTAAATATCTTTACGAGGTTCGATTTTCCCCGCCGGTAACGCTCCTGGGCGTTCGCAATTTGGTTGTCGGTTTGAGTAAATTTCTGAATAAACGTCTGCGTACCACGGGGAATTTTGGAACGCACGTTTAACGACTTTCTCCGTTGCAACCGCAGGATCATTTTCTTCTGAGCGCGGGCTAAATCGTTGATAACGGAAACGCTGTTTTTCATTTCCGTAAGATTTCGATCCAGCACGGTATAAAAAGGGAAATCGGATTGCCGGGCTTTTTCCACGACCGGCGATAATACCTTTTCCAGGGACCCGAGTTCTGCCTCGCTCACCTGTAGCCAATCCCGGTAATTCCGAACCTGGGACTCCATAGCCTGCACATCCGAAAATGTTTTTTGCGAGGCCATACGGCCGGCGCACCCGGATATAATAAGGAACGCGAACAACCCACCCGCCAGGATCCCGGCGCCGGTTGCAAAAAACGTTTGTTTAAGCCCGCGCGACGATTTTACCACGTTGCCCGGTATTTTACCCTCGTTCCTTCACGGGCTCGGGCAATTTCCCGGCCCGATCCAACGCCATTAACTCACCATAACCACCAATGGGTTTCCCATCAATCACTATTTGGGGAACGGATCGTCCACCCGTAATCTTAACTAATTGTTCGCGACTGATCCCTGCCTGCTCAATATCAATCACTTCATATTCCAGATTTTTTTCACGCAACAACCGTTTGGCCGCGTTGCAATAAGGACACCAACTGGTAACATAAATCGTGATCATAATTTCTTTCCTTCAATGATAGTATTATTTCTGTCACGGAATATTTGCCTGATAAGCGAATACAAAATTAAATATTATTCGCAATTTCGCGTTTGATTCTTTTCCCATAAAATTGATTGAACCTGTTCCACCTTGTCGTCTTGGAAAAATTCGGGATAAAGAGCGGAATTTTGCCGGAGGATAAGACTATTTGATTTATTACGCCAACTCACTCGAAACCATAGGTAAGGCAATTTCGAATATCTCCCTATGTTCTTTGAAGTGAAATGTCAGCTATGAGATTCCCCGACCTCGTGTTTCCTGAGTATTCCAAAAGGTGGTCCACCGGCGAACGGCGGGATTAATGTTTGTTAACAGTATAATTCCGTTTAATTCGTTTATTTCGTTGTCAATATTACAAGATTATCCCGGGGCACAAACGAAACTCAATACCGGGCAAACTTTTCCGTAAGCTCCACCAATTTCGAGCGTATTCCCGGTTCGGTCATGGAATGCCCCGCGTCCGGTATGACATGAAATTCGGCTTCCGGCCACGCCCGGTGCAATTCCCAGGCCGTCGTGATCGGACAAACCATATCATACCGCCCCTGCACTATCGCCGCCGGGATATGCCGGATCCGGTCCAGGTTGCGGATTAGTTGATCTTCGGATTGCAAAAATCCCCCGTTTAAAAAATAATGACATTCAATCCGCGCGAACGCTTCCGCGAATTTGGCATCCCCCCAGCGTTCCATGGAATCCGTATCCAAAAACAATTTGCAGGTACTGCCCTCCCAAATGCTCCATGCCTTGGCGGCCGGTAAACGAATCTCATCATCGTCACTGGTCAAACGTTTATGGTAGGCCGATAAGAGATCGCTACGCTCCTCGGCGGGAATCGGTTGCAGATAGTGTTCCCAGGCCTCAGGGAATACATAACTTGCCCCCTCTTGGTAAAACCATTTCAACTCTTTCTTCCGCAGCAGGAATATGCCTCTCAGGATCAGACCCTTGCATCTTTCCGGGTATGTTTGGCTGTAGGCTAAGGATAACGTGCTTCCCCAACTTCCGCCGAATACGACCCATTGCTCAACACCCAACTTTTTCCGAATCCGTTCGATGTCTTCCACCAGATCCCAGGTCGTATTTTCCCGCAATTCGGCAGAGGGAGTGCTCCTTCCGCAACCGCGTTGATCAAAAAGGATAATCCGCCATTTATCGGGATGAAAATATCGTCGATAGACCGGTTCGATTCCGCCTCCCGGTCCGCCGTGCAAAAAGATCACCGGTTTGCCATCGGGGTTCCCCGCCTCTTCTACATGAATCGTGTGTAATTCGGAAACGGGTAAGAAAAATTCGTTATAAGGTTCAATCGGGGGAAAAAGATCCATATTTAGTCCTGTCTTGATTTTTTCACGCTATGGGGTCGGAAGGTTACGATTTACTGCCCAATAAATCAAGAATAGAACTTTCCCTTGGGAGAAAAACCAAGAGCCAAGAGCCAAAACTATTTTAATTTTTGGAATTCGGTCTTCATTAGCCGGAGAATCACCTGCCTGATTGTTCGGTTACCGAGAAATAGTGTAGATTGAAATAGTGTAGATTTGAGCGGTTACAAACTCTGTTTGCGGACAATAGATGTCATTCCTGCGGAATGCGGGAAAAAACCGAAAAGTGGTAAACCCGACATCACGACAATTTTATAAACATCTTCTAAATAATTACTAACAGGCCTAATGAAACCCTCTCACATCCTGTGTCACTATGCAGAAATCGGACTCAAGGGACAGAACCGTATTTTCTTTGAAAACAAGTTAAAATCAAACCTGAAGACCTGTTTAAAGAACAACTGTCCCGAAAGCATTGATTCCATAAAACATCTTCGCGGACGACTGATCATTTCCCTGACGGAAAAAGGTCGGGATTCGCTCTCAACAATAATCGAATCCCTGAAAAACGTTTTCGGTCTGGCCTATTTCGCGCCGGCTGTTAAATCTGATCCGGATCTGGACATCCTTACCAAAAAGGCTGTCGCGCTCCTTTCGGAACTGGATTTCGAAACGTTTCGCATTACAACCCGAAAAACCTACAGTAACGCCGAATTTTCTTCTCAGAAAGCGAATGAAGTCATCGGCGCCGCCGTCGTTGAACAACTGAATAAACGAGTTAACTTAAACTACCCGGAAGCCAACTGCCATGTAGACCTGATTCAGTCCCGGGCATTTTTGTACACGCAGAAAATTCCCGGGCCGGGTGGTCTTCCGGTCAGCAGCAGCGGTAAGGTTGTGGTCATGTTATCCGGGGGTATCGATTCCCCGGTTGCGGCTTATTATATTATGAAACGCGGAGCCCGTTGCGTATTCGTTCATTTTCACGCCCTGCCCCACGTTTCTCCGGCTTCGATTGAAAAAGTCCGTTCCATGGTTACGGCGTTGAATAAATACCAATTCCGGTCGAAACTAATCCTGGTCCCCTTCGCGCCAATCCAAAATGAAATATTGGTCCAGGCCGACCCCCGTTACCGGGTGGTCCTGTACCGCCGTTTCATGCTGCGTATTTCGGCTGAAATCGCTCAGCGGGAAGGCGCCAAAGCCATCATTACCGGGGAATCACTCGGCCAGGTTGCTTCCCAGACGCTGGAAAATATCGGCGTCGTGGGAAGAGTGACAACCTTGCCTATTCTCAGACCCCTCATCGGTTCGGATAAACAGGAAATCATTGCTCGCGCCCGGGAAATCGGGACCTACGACATTTCCATTTTGCCGCATCAGGATTGTTGCACGTTGTACGTACCCAGGCATCCAATTACCAAGGCAAGATTGCAGGACGTGGAATTTTGCGAAGAGAATTTAGCCATTCCCGATCTGGTCGAGCAGGCCGTGAATAACATTGAAGTCGAATTTTTCGGCCCTTAACACACATTTTCATTTTTAAAGAACCAAAACCCAAATTCCAAGAACCAAAAGATGGTGAAATTGTAAAAAGTCCCAAGATGTCCCTCTTGATCCCGCCGCGGGATAAGAATCTCTGATAATACCTTTTCGTTGAAAATAAATACACACATGTATGTACACATCTTGGCTCTTGGTTCTTGATTCTTGACTCTTGGCCCCTCCGGCAAAGCGCCCTGTTTTTTCCATTCGTAACTCATAAGCGGGTAATTGCCAAATATTTGTGCTTTTTTAGTAATGAAGGATGTCAATTAGTTCGTAATTTTCATTCTATTTTTAAACACTATATTTCGGTTTTGGCGGTTTCGTTAAAATAATTGATTAAGGAGAGACTTCGATGATAGTCGCAATACCAAAAGAAATCACCCCTGGTGAGCGGCGTGTAGCGGCAATTCCTGCCACGGTAAAAGAAATGGTTAAGAAGGGATTGACCGTTCATGTTCAGGCCGGCGCCGGCGCCGGCGCTTTTATTTCCGATGAAGAATACCAAGCTGCCGGTGCAAGTATTATTGACAATGTGGAAGAACTTTACCGCGACGCGGATTTGATTCTTAAGGTCGATTCCCCCCGGGAAAACCCCGCGCTGGGTAAACACGAGGCTGATCTGTTCAAGGAAGGTTCGGCATACATTTCATTTTTTAAAACCACCATGGAAGTTGAAGCGGTCCGCAAATTTGTTAAAAACAAAATCACCGGCTTCTCAATGAATCTCCTTCCGCGGATCACGCTGGCTCAGAAAATGGATGCCCTGAGTTCCCAGAGCAATATCGCCGGTTACAAGGCGGTTCTCATCGGCGCTGTTCATTTAGGCAAATACATGCCCTTACTAATGACCGCCGCGGGGACAATCCCGCCGGCGAAGGTACTGATTCTGGGAGCCGGAGTGGCGGGATTACAGGCGATCGCCACCGCCAAGCGATTGGGCGCCCAGGTCGAAGCCTTTGACGTCCGGCCGGAGGTAAAGGAACAGGTGGAAAGTCTTGGCGCCAGGTTTGTGGAAGTACCCGCCAATGAAGAAGAAGTGGTTGTGGAAGGCGGATATGCCAAAGAAACCACCGAATCCTACCAAAAACGTCAACGGGCGTTGATTAAGGAACACATCGCCAAATCGGACCTGGTAATTACCACCGCCCTGATTCCGGGGAAACGGGCACCGATCCTGATTCCCGCCGACATGGTGGAAGGGATGTCCCCCGGTAGCGTCATTATCGATCTGGCTGCGGAAAACGGCGGAAATTGCGAGTTAACCGAGCCCGGTAAAATTTGTACTAAACATAAGGTGACTATCGACGGCAGGTTGAATCTTCCCAGCACGATGCCGATCCATGCCAGTCAACTATATGCGAAAAATATCGTTAGTTTGGTCCTCCACCTTTGTCCGGAGGGTGAAATCAATCTGAATATGGACGATGAAATCATTGCCGGAGCAATGTTCACCCATAATGGCGAAATTGTGGATGAACGTACCCGGCAGGCACTAAATAATTAAGAGGCTCAAAATGGACATCAATATTTTAACGGTCTTTATTTTGGCAATATTTATCGGCTTTGAAGTCATTACCAAGGTACCTCCTACCCTGCATACCCCGTTAATGTCAGGTTCAAATGCTATCTCGGGGATTTCCATTGTAGGTGCTATCATTGCTTCTCAGGTCACCGGTGAAATAGGTACCTGGCTTGGCTTAATCGCCGTTATCTTTGCCACGATTAACGTGGTTGGTGGTTTCATGGTCACCGATCGAATGCTTAAAATGTTTAAAAGACGATAGGAGACGGCACCATGGAATACGCAAACCTTGCTTACGTTTTAGCCGCCGTTTTATTTATCGTCGGACTTAAACGTTTAAGTCACCCCAGAACCGCCCGAAACGGAAACCTGATTGCTTCCGTGGGTATGCTCATTGCTATCGTAGCGACCCTCGTCGCCTACGAGGCATTGGATTACAAACTGATTGCCATCGGAATTATCATCGGTTCGATCATCGGCGCTACCTTCGCCATAAAAGTCAAGATGACCGGAATGCCTCAGATGGTGGCCATTTTCAACGGCTTCGGTGGCGGTGCTTCCGCCCTGGTCGCAGCCGCTGAATTTTACGCCAACGCGGCTCCCAAAGTCGCGGCCGGAGAACACGAAACATTTCTCCTGTCAACTATCGCCCTGAGTGTCTTGGTGGGAACCCTGACCTTTACCGGGAGTTTTATCGCTTTCTGCAAACTTCAGGGCATTATTTCCGGGCGTCCCATCGTCTTTCCCGGTCAGAAATTACTCAATGCCGTTATCGCTTTACTGCTGATCGGTTTCGCCGTCGGCATGGTGGTTGTTCCGGTGAATATGATGTGGTATTTCATCGGTATCGCTGTTTTTTCCGCGCTGCTGGGAGTCACCATAGTAATACCGATCGGCGGGGCCGACATGCCGGTCGTGATCTCCTTATTGAACTCCTACTCCGGTGTCGCCGCAGCCGCGACCGGGTTTGTACTGTTGAATAACGGACTGATCATCAGCGGAGCATTGGTCGGCGCTTCCGGTTTGATCCTAACCAATATTATGTGTAAAGGCATGAACCGGTCCCTCGCGAATGTTATTTTCGGCGCCGTTGGCCTGGAACAGCAAGGCGCAACCGGGGCCCAAAAACAGATGAATATCAAGAGCTATTCAACCGAAGAAGCAGCTATGATATTCGATGCCGCCGAAAAAATCATCATCGTCCCCGGCTATGGTTTGGCCGTGGCCCAGGCTCAACACGCCGTGCGCGAATTGGCCGATTATCTGGAGAGCAAAGGGAAAAAGGTCCTGTACGCCATACACCCCGTGGCCGGAAGAATGCCCGGTCATATGAATGTGTTATTGGCCGAAGCGAATGTCCCCTATGAGCAACTTAAGGACCTGGATGAAATCAACCCCGAATTCGAGGACTGCGATATCGCGTTGGTTTTGGGAGCCAATGATGTTGTCAATCCCGCCGCGCGACACGACAAATCCAGTCCGATCTACGGCATGCCCATCCTTGACGTTGACAAAGCCCGGACAGTCATTATCAATAAACGAACCATGAATCCCGGGTTTGCCGGTATACCCAATGAATTATTCGGGTACGACAATGCGATCATGGTCTTCGGCGACGCGAAACAAATGTTGTCCGACCTGTTAAAGAATCTGAAAGAATTGTAATTCACCGCGGTGCGACGTGTTGCAATAGCGCGTCGCACCGCGATCATATTTAAGTTTTGACTTCATAAAAAATCAGGCAGGTTTTCACCTAAACCCTGCGATTCTTTTTTACTCCAACCTTAATATTTTCTCTGTGACCTCTTCGCCTGCTTGCCTGGTGTAATGGGTCTTTCTAGCGTAATGCAATGCAGCCTGAGGAATCAATGGTTCAATAAGTCAACTAACAATCCAACATCACCTAACTCCCAGTCCCAGCTCCCACACCCTGATCTTCGCATCCTGTAGTAAAACCGGGAATTTTATGATGCTTCATGCAATATTTATGAAAATTCTTCCTTGTTTTCCGGTCAGAATAATTGCAGATTATCGGAAATACTGAAATATGGAAATGAATAA
>JAADGP010000043.1:70357-82724 GCA_013152315.1 FCB group bacterium | reverse complement strand
CCGGGGAAACGATCATATTTCATCTCAATACCGCCTTCGGAACCAGTCCGCTCATGTCCTGTCCCCCTGTAATAGGGGGACCACAGGGGGTCATAAAAATTGAAAAAGCCTTGTTGTTTAGCCCGACTTATCGCTGGGAATGAAGTTCTCACACAGTATGTTGGGAAATCTCCGGCATTTGTCCTTCAAAATAGCGTTACTGCAGGGTCCGGAGACCCTGCAGGATCAGTATTTTAAAAAAAATCGCGTTGATCTACCGTCCCAGGAATTTCCTTTTTTGCTTACTGTAATAATCGTCGTCAGGCTGCAGCGCGATACAATTGTTTATGACGGATAAAGCGTCTTTTGTGCGCCCTAACTTCCACAGTATCTCGGCTTTCGTATCCATGAACATGGCCCGTTTCACGGAATCCTTCGGTGCAACCATGTCAACCGCCATTTGAATCTTTTCCAGAGCAACGGTCAGATTCGTATCCAGTTCGGCCATGCGCCACGCGTAGCGATTTAATATATCGGCATTCAGGCGCTTATTGCGCTCCATATAGGAAATCCAATCGGTATAGGCGCCGACCTCCTTACCGGGTCGCTTATTCTTCCGGAAAATCTGGATTACCGCGCCATAGGCCTCATTCATAAACTCACTGTCCGGGTTATTTTCAATATACTCCAAAAGGAATTCCGGCGATTGATGGACCTTGGTCGCATACAGACTAATTTTGAATTGCGCCTGCGGGACAGCCTCGCCACCCATGTCCCGCACTTTTTCCCAGACCTCCAGGGCGGACGCATAATCTCCCCGAGTATCGTATTTGGCGGCTAAATTGCTCCACAATGCGACATCGTCCGGGGTCGCCGTCAACTTATTTTTGATATCGTCAATCGTACCGATATTGCGACGAATCCGATCGCTTTCGGCCAGGAATTCTCCCGGCGGCAGGTAGCCCACTATCCGGTCGATCTCCTCTCCCCGACTGTTTACAAATACCGTCGTCGGATAGCCGTTGACATGATACCGCTGCGCCAGGGACGGGCCTTCGCCTTTTTCGACATTGATTTTTACAGCGACGAAATGTTTTTTCGCGAATTCGATTACTTTATCGTCGGAAAACGTGTCGGCATCCAGCCGCTTGCACCACGTTCACCAATCGGTATAGTAATTCACCAGGACGATTTTGTCTCCGGCCTGCGACAGGACATCGGAATAAGGCTTTTCGCTCCAGGGAAAAGTGGAAGGGCCGGACTGACAGGACCACGCAAATAAAAGACCGATAAACAACATTGCCGATTTCATATTACCTCCGTTTGCGATTGGTTATCCGAAATACGGTTTAAATTTTTCCAGCATGATCTTTGGCGGACGTGTCGGTTTGCCCGATTCCTTGGAAGTAAAAACATGAATCGTGTAACCCGATACCAATAGTTGTTTCCCACCGTTCCGGCGCACCTGGTAGTCGATTCGAAGGCGCAATCTCGGCAATTCCGTTATCCGCGTGTCGATCACCAGTTCATCTTCGAAGCGGGCGCCGCTTTTGTATTCGCAATGCGCGGTAATCACCGGCAGGTAAAATCCCAACGCTTCCAGGGAGGTTACATCCAGCCCGATTTCCCGGAGGAGCTCCGTGCGGGCGGCTTCGAAATATTCGAGATAGCGGGTATAATAAACGACCCCCATCGTGTCGATATCTTTATAATAAACGCGGCAGTGATAGTCGTATTGAATCATTATTTTTCTTTAAACACACCCATTTGACCATATTTTTCAATTCGCCGGTTCAAGAAAGCGTCCGGAGGAACATCTTGCAGGGCCTGTAATTCTTCGTCGATTACCGCTTTTAATATATTGGCGGTCTCATCGTAATCCCGGTGGGCGCCGCCTAAGGGCTCGGGAACGATTCGGTCACAGATACCCATTTTTACCAAGTCGGGCGGGATTAATTTCAGGGCTTCCGCCGCCTGCGCCGCCTTGCTGGCATCCCGCCAGAGAATCGACGCGCACCCCTCGGGGCTGATCACGGAATACCAGGTGTTCTCCAGCATCAGCATGCGGTCGCATACACCAATCCCCAGGGCGCCCCCGCTGGCACCTTCTCCAATCACAACGGAAACAATCGGCGCCCTCAAGGCGGACATCTCCAGCAAATTGCGGGCGATCGCTTCCCCTTGTCCCCTTTCCTCGGCCCCCAGCCCGGGGTAAGCCCCCTGCGTATCGATTAAGGTCACAACCGGCAAACCGAATTTTTCGGCCAATTTCATAATCCGCAAAGCCTTGCGATATCCTTCCGGGCGCATCATGCCGAAATTCCGGTACAGGTTTTCCCGCGTGTTGCGGCCTTTTTGTTGCGCCAGATAGGCGACCGGTCTTTCGTTTAACGTGCCTATGCCCGCGATGATGGCCGTATCATCGGCGAAATGTCGATCCCCATGCAATTCAATAAAATCCGGTGACCAGCGCTGAATATAGTCCCAACTGTGGGGACGGTTTGGATGCCGGGCCAGTTGCACTCGTTGCCAACGCGTTAACTGCGAAAATATCTTCTTTATTACCTCTTCGCGTTTGGCGGTTAAACGTTCAATTTCCTCTTTATTTTCAACCGTCGGGTGATTGGTCGTCCGGATTTCCAGGATTTGATCATCCAACGCTTTTATCGGTTTCTCAAAGTCTAAATAATTATTTGTCATCTTATCCGCTGAATACTGTTTTCATTAAAATTTCCAAATCAAGGGCGAAACTTTGGTTCTGAACGTAATAATGGTCCAAAAGCCGCAATTCTTCGGCCGTGAAATTAACACTGCGCAGGCGTTGAAACCCAGTTAAGCCCGGCTTGCAGATTAATTGGGGGTTGGGTTCCGAAATTTCCACCAATACGGCGCCGACCAGGCTCATGTCTCCTTTCAGGACCGACCACAACAAAGGTATCTCCCGCACGAAGCGGCTCTTCGATTGAAATAAATAAGCCCCAAAAGGCCGGCCTTCCTCACCCCAAAATGAAATCTTTTTTATCTCGCCCCGGATCAACTTAACAATGATCAACGGTGAAAATACAATCAAACCGACGAGAGCCCCGATAATATCGAAAATCCGTTTGGTGGTGCGGTGCAAACGGTGAAACAACGAATATTCAATGTTCACAAAGGAATAATCGCCGATTTCTTCAATGGAAGCTTTTCCCAACAGAATATCCTGGTGCCGGGGCACTATCCGGTACGTGAGCCGCAAATCCTTGGTTTTGTCCATGATATTCAACACCTCTTCGTTCGAAAAGGCATCGGTCGAAAAAATCAATTCGCGAATGCGATAGGTTTTAATAATCTGCTCCAGATCCGTGAGAGTGCCCAAAAACGGGACCGGCAAATCATCATGATTCTCCCTTAGCTCGTGATCGCTGAACCCGATGATGTCCAACCCCGTGTCAAACCGTTTTAACAAATTTTTCGCGATCCGGACGCCCTCCTTATCGGCCCCGATAATCAATGTCTTTCGGGTAAACAGGATGGAATTCTTATCCTTGACCGGACGGAGCAGGCCCCGGGACATCAGGTAATGCACCAATACCCGCCAGCCGGGAATTAAAATCGTGATAATAATCGTTGCCACGACAATGACCAATCGGGAAAAAGCGTACTGCTTGAAAAAATAGGTAAACGCAACGGCAATGAAGAATCCGGTAACCGACGACAAAATAGCCCGGCTGTAAGATAAAATATAACGGGAATATAACTGAAACAGGGCCCCCACCCCGATCCAGAAAAGGACATAGATCGAAGGCACCAGTCCCCGGCTCATGGTTATCGGTTCGTAATGATCAAACCGCAGCGGAATGGATACCAGGAAGGCAAACAAAACCACCAATCCGTCAAGAATCACCGATAGTATTTGCGATCGGCGTTCCCCGATCAGGGCAAATGTTTTTCGTACCCAGATCCCTAACCGGATGACCACTCTTGTCAACAAACTCTGGCTCCGGGAAAAATGTTTGTCGGCGAACAGGATCATGGCGTCATAAAACGCGTTTATGCTGTCGTACGGGGCCGACTTTACCGATTCACCGTGATAATGAATGATCTGGGTCGTGGGTAAATAATGGACCTCATAACCCGCCTCCCCGACTCGATAACACAGGTCCAGATCTTCACCGAACATAAAAAAGCGATCATCGAAACCGCCGATTTGGCGAAACAACTCCGCCCGGATAAACATACAGGAACCGCTTATCGCTTCCACGGAATGGATCTCATCCGGGTCCAGATAGGTCAAATTGTACTTCCCCGCCCAACGGGAATGGGGAAAAAGTTTCGTCAGTCCCAGGACCTTCGGCAGGGCCACACCGATTGTTGGAAAGGAGCGTTTACACGCCAACTGTAAACTGCCGTCGGCATTGAGTATTTTCGGTCCCACCATCCCGACCTGCTGATTCTTCTCCAGGTATTCGACGAACGTCCCGATTGTTTTTTCCTGGATGATGGTGTCCGGATTCAATATCAGTAAATACGTTCCGCAGGCTGCTTCCGCGCCCTGGTTTACCGCCCGGCCGAAGCCGACGTTTTCCGGATTGGCGATAACCGTGCATTCAGGATATTGTTCGCGGAGGGCATTGACCGACCCGTCAAAGGAATGGTTGTCCACAACGATGATTTCAATTTTTCCAGGGTATTCCGATTGCCTGATCGCGTCAATGGCGTGGATCAGGTATTGCTTAACATTATAATTGACAATAAGGACGGAAACCGCGGGGTATGACATAAGGTATTGTTACTTATTCCAGCCGAATATCTTCCATATCCGCAAACGCCAGACGATAAACACCGCTTCAAACATAATGGACCGGGACATTTTGGATTCGCCGATGGTACGATCGATAAAAATAATGGGATGCTCCTTAATTCGGAAGCCTTTGTACCAGGCCCGGAAATTCATCTCAATCTGGAAAGAATACCCTTCGGAACGAATACTATTCAGATCGATGCTCTCCAGCACTTTCCGCCGCCATGCCTTAAAACCGCCGGTCGCGTCGTAGATGGGAAGACCGGTGACCAAACGCGTGTACAGGTTGGCACCGTAGCTTAGAATCAACCGCCGCAACGGCCAGCGAACAACGCTGATGCCGTCACAATACCGGCTGCCGATAACCAGGTCGTAATCGTCTAATAATCGCAGCATGGCCGGTATATCGGCCGGATCGTGGGACAAATCGGCGTCGATTTGAACAATCGCTTCGTAATCGCGTTTCAGCGCCCACTTAAATCCGTGACAATAGGCCTTACCCAGCCCCGCCTTACCGGGTCGTTGTTCCAAAAACAGATGTGAATATCTCTTTTGCAACTCCTTTACCACTTCCGCGGTACCATCAGGTGAATTATCATCCACAACCAGGATATGGCAACGCGGCGCCACCGTAAAAACATGCTTAATCAGATCGGCAATATTCTTCCGCTCGTTATAGGTCGGTGTGATGATTAAGGTCTTCATTTCTGCAATTTTGAATGGATCGCCTTTAAACTGGTATCAATGGGGATACAATTGACGTTCAATTTGCTTTCAATTTTGTTGGTTTTCAAGCCACATTTCAGGGGTCTTGGCGCCAATTGGTTCAAATCGGCGGTCGAAATCGGCGTTATTAAACGACGATCCAGGTGAAATACATCGGCAATCCGTTTCGCGAATTCCAGGCGATGCAGGTAATCAGCCCCCCCGTAATGGTACAATCCCGTGACGCCTTCGCGAATGATTTTATGAATGACCTCCGCCAGCGCCACGGTCCAGGTCGGATTGTTCCATTGATCATCCACTACCCGAATCGGCGTGCCGGCACGCAATGAATCCACCACCCATTTCACGAAACTGGCCCTGGTCCGCCGGTTGTAATCAAACACTACATTGGTACGGATGATCACCCAGTCGGCGGAGCCGGATTGAACGAGTTTCTCCGATTGCAACTTGGTACAGCCGTAGACATTAATCGGATTGGTTTGGGCCTTTTCGTCATAGGGACCCTCTTTGCCGTCAAATACGTAATCGGTCGAAATATGAATAAAAAGCCCCTGAAAACAATCCAGGATATTTTCCACCCCCCCCACATTTATTTTCTCTGCGAGTTCGGGAGATCGCTCGCAACCATCCACATCCGTAAGCGCGGCCAGGTTTATCACGACGTCGGGGACAAATTCCTTTAATACCGCGCGCACCTTCCGATGGTCCGTTATGTCCACCACCGCCGTTTTGCATGGGGACTGCTTTGGGGGCGGGATTGACAAATCCGCGGCCAGGACATCAAAACCGGAATGGAATTCGCGGATAACCGCGTCCCCCAATTGCCCGAAAGCGCCGGTAATGAAGATCCGTTTCCTACGCATAATAGAATGGGTTAATCATAACGTGCAAATCGGTTGGCTGGATAGAGATAGTATTTATGATCCCGAGAAAGTTCCGATTCTTACCGTAGGTTCAGCGCCGGTTTCCTGGTTGCGACATTATTTTACTATAGTAAAAGTGTGAGCGATCATATCGAGTTGTCTCAGATAGAGAGACTTATCTTTCCCCGGATGATGAATCAACATATTCAAATGGTACGTCCGGTCCGATTGTCCGTCGTAAAACAGGTAACTGATAAACGGCCCTCCCTGCGCTTCCTCGATTGATTCCCAAATACCCTGAGCTCTCCAGGCCGGCCAACGATTAAATTCCGTCAATTCTATTTTATAGTGATACTTGTTATAACGGATGTTGCCGTAGAATTTTTCCGGAAATTCCCACAGATATTTCGCCACCTCCAGGGAATCATTCACCACCGCTCCCGGTTCCCAATGAACCGATATCCATTGATAAGGCATCTCCCGTCCGATCCACACGAAATTCACTTCGGAACTGTCATGGATTACGACCCAACCCCACGGTATTTTCATCTCCCAGCCGTATTCCCTGGCAAACCGTTTCTCCAGTTTCTTATTTCTCGCCCTGCCGAATAAAAACTTTCCCTGTCGTTTTATAAATTTATTATCGAACTGGGCCCGTATCCAATCTTCCTTGCCACGCACGGCTTGTTTTAATTTACTTTCGGAGGGGGCGCTTAAAATCATAAATAATTGATTTTTCGCGAATTGGTCACGCGTAAAAATAATCTGCTGGTCACCTTCAATGGTTTCCCTGAATCTTTCCGGCCCCAATAATTGCTCCACCAATCGCGTTCCCGGATCCGTCCGGTCGGTTCCGATATTCCCGATAATCAGATTCGTCTGTCTCTCCAGCTTTTTAAACCCGTCCGGTTCGGCGAACTTTATCCGGTAAACCGGTTCCGGTTGCGGAGTGTAAATAGTGTCGCTGAATATTTGTCCCAAAGCACTTCTTATTGCCTGGTGATTTTCATGCGAAGCCAGGATTATTATTTCATCATCCGCCCCTATGGCTTCCCGTTTCATATCGCACCCGGCCGCGCCGAACCCGGCAACCAACGCCATAAAAACGCCCAGGGCCGCGGTTGAATTCACAAATGAAACCAGGTTTTTTCTCATTTTGTTAATCAGGAATACCATTACGATTCCTTTCTGATTCCGGAATGGGACATGCGCGAAAATTGTTATTCCACATGGCTTTACGATTTTCTTTCAAGTCCCAAACGATATTGCTTAATTAAATCCGATTCACACGTTTTTCCGTTAATCGTTCCTCAAATTAATCCGCCAGTACGAAATTGGCGCGCAATTTTTCAAACGAGACGGACTGAACCCGAACCTTAACCGTGTCTCCTAACTGATAGATCGATTTTAAGCCTCTGCCGCGTAAGCAATAATTATCTTCATCGAAATAATACTCGTCCTCTTCCAGGGTATCGATATGTACCAGTCCCTCAACCAACGATTCTTCCAGTTCGACGAAAAACCCGATTTGAATTACCCCGGAAATTATTCCCGTGTAACTTTCTCCGATCCGTTCGTTCAACCAGCGCAGTTGTTTGATTTTGGTGTACTCTCTTTCGGCCTCCAGGGCGCGAAGTTCCATCTCGTTGGCCATGTCCACCCCGGCCTGTAGGACCTGTATTAATTCCGCGTCCTTTTCCTTCTTCTGCCGGTAATGACGGGTCTTGATAAGCCGGTGCACCATCAGGTCCGGATAGCGCCGGATCGGCGATGTAAAATGGGTGTACCGGTGGAACGCCAACCCGAAATGCCCGTGCGGCGTGACGGAGTACTTCGCTTTCATCATCGTCCGCAAAGCGACCGACTCAAGCAAACCCTTAAACGGTGAATCTTCCAGACTGGCCAATATTTCACGCATACCCTTGGAAGTGCTGGGGTCGTGTTTCAACTCGATCGGCAAGCGCAAACGGCGGATAAGCTGGATAAATTGCTCCACATTTTCCGGTTTGGGCTTTTCGTGGATACGAAATACGAAGGGAACGTCTTTTCCATCCTGACGGCTGTAATGTTCCGCGACCAACCGATTGGCCAACAACATACATTCCTCCACAATGCGGTGACTCCGGAGACGTTCACTGGGCCGTATTTCACGCGGAATTCCTCCTTCACCCAAAGTGAAAATAGGCTCGGGAATATCAAAATCAATACTTCCCCACTCACTCCGCTGTTCGAATAACGCCCGGCTTATTTGACCGAGAATATTCAATTCCGGTAAAAACCGGTGGGAACGTTGCTGTTTCAGGATATCTTCAACTTCCTGGTAAGTAAAGCGGCAATCGTTGCGAATAACACTTGGGAATACTTTAACAGTGAGTACTTTGACATTCTTATCCAAAGTGATTTTTGCCGTCATCGCCAGGCGATCCACTTCCGGTTTCAAAGAACATAAATCGGCTGCCAGCACCTCCGGCAACATGTTTACCACACCTTCGGTAAAATAGACCGAATTGCTCCGTTTGAAGGCCTCCCGGTCGAGCGGCGATCCCACGGTAACAAAATGACTCACGTCGGCGATATGCACGTACAACACGTAACCGTCCCGGGTCTTTTCAATCGATAACGCATCGTCAAAATCACGAGCTTCCAGCGGATCGATCGTGCAGGTTTTTAAGGATCGTAAGTCCTTCCTCTTCGATAATTCATTCTTAATTGTTGCTTCCGAAAAACGCTTGCAGTAATTCACCACCTCGTGCGGAAACTCAGCCCGGAATTCGTATTTCTCCAGGATGATCCGGAAATCATTTTCCGGATCGTCGGAATCCCCGATAATACTCTTGACGGTCACAACGATGGGAGACCGGGACGTCCCCCATTCGACAACTTCCGCGACAACCGTTAAATTGGATTTCAGATCAATCCCCTTGGTCTTTACAACCCGTATCCCGCGGGCCGGGGTCACCGGTGTAATCGTCAGCCAGAATTGATTCTTTTCCTTGGTAACCGTACCGATAAAACGCGATGTCTTCCGTTCCACGACTTCCACGATTCTGCCGCGCAGGCGACTCACATTCCGCTGTCGGAATAACTGCACGCGCACGCGGTCACCGTGAATGGCGTCACGAAGATTGTTTCGACTGATAAAAATGTCCGGCTGTTCATCATCGGTTATTACAAATCCGAAGCCCTTTTGAACGACAACCAGTTTGCCCTCCACCACCCCGCTCTTTTTGGGCACGGAATAACGATTGTCCTTATCAAGGCATATCACGCCTTCTTTAACCATGTCTTCCAGGATGGTTTTGAATTTCTGCCGCTCGCGGGGCCGGATCTTTAATCTTTGGATTAAATCCTTTAACCGATACCGGTTGTTGTCATGATCCCGTAAAAAAGTAAGTATTTTATCGCGCATCAAATTCTACTCGTGAATTTTATGTGTAATTTACCATTCATAATTGTATCCTCTCTTCCGACTCCGTATGTTATTTTAATTACAGAGTTCTGATTTACCTGTGTATAGCCAATTCCCGTTGATCGGGGAAAAGGTGTGTATTCTTTTTGAATCGCCAAATCGGCGAATAAAAACATTCCGGACCGATTTCCCAGGCGATAATTTAACTCCACGGATGGAATCAATACCCTGTCACTTACGAGTATTTCTTCCCTGTAGCCACGGATGGTATTTGTGCCGCCATATCGAATTTTTTCTCCCACGTGAACCTCCCCCGGAAACACATTAACCCCTTTGCTCCATATTTTTACGTGTAAATTCAATTTATCGGTCACAGGTTTATAAGCGCCAAATAATACATTGAATTTACTCACTATTTTATTTGTTTGCAGTTGCTTCTGACTTCCGATTTCACCGGTAAAACTCCAGTACAGGCCCCGAGTGGGAAACCAGCGCTCGTTCCTCCGGTCCAAAACACTCTCCAACAATATGGTTTTGGACGACAATTTTTCCACTCCGGTCGAATCCCCCTTCGCCGTCGGGAGAATAGTTGTCGTACGTCCTCCCCAGCGCCATTTCCCGCCCCGGCGGACAAAAAACACAAACGAACCGCCAACCGTTGTATTTACGTATAAACCTTCCCGCAAATCCTGGCTGAATTCAATTCGCCCGCCAATGGGAAACCCGAACGGGTGTGGTTCTTCATAGGACAACTGCAATATTTGGGACCAGGCGTCGGTTCGTTTCCAGAAAACATCCGCCACACCCGCCGTCCGCCAGGTATTTTCAAGATGAACATTAACCTCACCGGTGATTTGCCATTCCCCGTCCAGACCCCGGTTGGCTCCCAGGATCCCCGTGAAATTACTCTCAAACTCCGGTTGAAAACCGATAACCGCACCGATCTTGTTGTTCCCGTAACGCGCGAATTTCAATGTCGTCTTGGAAGTAATAAATGAATAACTCCCCAGGATATTCCGGAAAAGCAGCGTGCTTTCATTAACGGGTCGGGAATTCAACAACGGCATGAACAATCGCTTCCGCACCGCGGGAATAAGCGGGCCGTCGTCAATGAACACCAGGGAATCCACGCGTATCCCGGCATCCTGCAACCGGTAATGGGCCTTAATCGAATCCGTTAGACTCAAACGTTCCAGGATATAATAATTCCCTGCCTCTCCCATTCTTTCCAGCCGGTTCCGTAATAATCCGGCGATGCCCGCCGAATCGACCGCCACAAACCGACCATTATCGCTGGTATAAACGTGATATCCCTGTCCCCAACCAACAGCCAGGAAAAGCAACGCGATTAACGGTTTAAAAATACGCACGAATTTCCCCTCGCAAAGTAATCAGGTCGCGATATCGCGTATCGTTAACGTAATCCATCGACAGGTTCAGCGCCAAATTGTCGCCGATAAGCACATGCGCCTGAAGATAGAGTTTAAAGGATTTGCCAGGCGCCAATCCTTTTACCGCTTCCGGCGGTAACGACCCGCCCCCCGGCTCTTTGGTAACGGTGTTCCAATCTATCCGGCCCTGAAACCGACCGGTCTTGCCGACGAAACGCAATACCTCGAGCCGGGTACCGTAAAATCGGGCCCTGTATTGTGTCCGGTAGTGCGTGCCCCGGTCACGACCATGTTGTACGGTGCCCGTTATTTGCCATTCCTGCTCAATCTGCCATTTCAATCCCGTTTCCAGCCACCAGCCGTTTACATCCCGGTTTCTTAAATTGGAAAATTGGGAAGTGATGTTCGTGGCATGCAGGTTAGCCTGGCTTACGGCCTGCACCAGGTTTTTAACCGGTTCGTACCATTCCAAACCGCTTTCCCACGACTTTCGCAGTTCACTGCCCCGGGGATCGTAACCGTTCAGATCGCGGGTAACCAACACCCAATTTCGTAAGCGACGGGTGGTAAAACGGGGATTATAATCAAGCTCGTGTCGGAAATTCCAAAACGATCTCGTAATGCCGGCTCGCTCCCCGGTTGGTTTCAGTATATCGGGAACACGCAGCGATTTGCCCCGATAATTGACCCGGTATTCAATTTGCAGATCAAAATCCCTTAGTGAACGGAATCTTGATCTCCGGAAGTTCAGATCCAGTCGTTGCACTCCCTCCAAATGCGACGTGGGACGTCGATCGCCGGTCAATACCGTATACGCGATATAGGCTCCATTGGGATCGGCAACATATTCATTGAATTCCGGATCGTACCGGTACGATCCCAACCCGGTACCTACCGAATCATAAACAACCGCCCGGGTTTCCGTTAATGATTTCTCCAATTTGCTCTTCAGGTCCCACTGGATGAAGCGGGACGGGGCGCTGTAATTCAACCGAATTTGCGCCAACTCATAATTGTATTTCCGGTTACTCTGAAAATTGTCGTTAATCCGTTTTCGTAAAATAATTTCCTGTCGCCAGCCTTTTGGGGAACGGCCCGTGTAATTAAACTCACCAAAATAGCCGCTGCTCAGTCTCTCCAGCCCCGCGCGGGTAGTGTCATTTTCCAGCCAATCGATGCGTTTGCCAAGCCCGAAACCGGTCTCCGATTGTTTACG
>JAADGP010000043.1:61075-70308 GCA_013152315.1 FCB group bacterium | reverse complement strand
TCGGTCTCCGCCCGGTAAGCCACATACGGATGGAATCCCCCCGGTAAAAAAGCTATTTTTCCGGTTGTCTGCGTGAAACGCTTTTCAAGCGAATTCACCCGGCTGTAATTCACCCGGATTTCCGGCGCCCACCGCAATTTACCGTTTATTTCTCCCTGCCAACGATCCTTCACGATGGAATTCCAGGTGTAGCGCGACCAATTCACGCTTGTCTGACCGAAATTCGCGACACCCAACACTACTCCATTGCTGACCATGATCTCCTTCGCCGGTGAAGTGTCATTGATGTTCCAATTCCGGGCAAACAATACCCCCCGGTCCCGTTGCAAACCGTTAAAACGCTTCGAGCGTCCCCAGGTGTTCATATCATAGGTCAACCGCAGACCGAGAGGCAGGGGAATATCCTTCGCCAGCAATTCCACCCGGTGGGCCAAACCCTGATTATCATCATCATTCAAATTCGATAACGTGTTGCGATCATAATTCGACAGCGCCAATTCGGTCAATAATTGAACCTTTTTCGTAAGCTTCACAGTACTTTTGACCTGGAGCACTTCCTGGCTCACCGGACTGTTGATTTTTCTCATGGGGCTGTACAAATCCTGGTAATTATTCCGGGCTTCCTCGGGCACATATTCGAAATACAGGCGCCCTTCCGGGCTGACTTTTTTCACATAAGCGCCGTTCAGCGCGTCATTCCGGAAGGTTACCGTGTAGCGGGGCCTGGTCGTGTCCGACGCACCCGGCGAATAAACATAAATACCGTTTTCCAGGATGTAATCCCCTGTGGAATCTTCTTTCGCCCCGGAAATAATCGCCTCCCGGTCCCCCGCGACGCTCAGCGAATCAACCAGCGCTTTCGAAATCCCCAACGCCTTCGGTGTAGCCGGATTATATTCTTTCAGCCAGGCCACCGAAATGTTGTTCTCCTCACCGAACGCCCGGTCAATCATCATCCCCATTACGTTTTGATTGTACTGAAAATCGGAATATTGGTATTCCACGAAAATATCGGAGTCCGCATAAATAATGTGTTTGGGTGTAAAGGTTAATTCACCGGTGGCATAATCGATGATATAATCATAATTCTCCCCCCGCACCATTAATTTACCGTCCAGCCATACCCGTTCCGACCCGGCCATTACGATAATGTCACGGTTCCCGTTTGCCGATGTTAAGAAATAGGGCCCTTGGTTTCCGTCCGCGCCCTTGAAAGACAGTTGGTGGAATTGCCCGGCCGCGCCGGCATAAACCGCTTTCCCCGACCAATCATTATATTTAAAGCTATTCTTTAACCCCATCAATTTTCTGTTGATATTAAAGTATTTGCCGTTTTCTACAATATAATCAATATCCCCTGCCGTAATTTGGAAATTGGGGTGGTTCACTTCAATATATACCTTATCGATCTCATCCAGGGTTTGTGTGTTTCCTTCCGGCTGTAAAGGGAGGTTCTGATCGGAAAGGACACCACTTACCTGAATGTTATTGTCCAGTTTTCCCTGTAACTGAAGACGGAGCCCGCCGCTTAAATCGGTACCGCCAAGGGGAGTGATATCAATGTTACGATACACCGTGCCGGTAGAGATTAAATCGTTATCATTTTCTTTAACGGCAGTGGCTGTCATAAACCGATTTACCGTCGAATCGGGAGGCGGCCTGGTAAGGGAATCCAGGTCCGGGAATTGTTGATACAGGGGCCCTACCTTGGGCGGCAAACCGGTCGTCAAATAATCGTAGACAATAATGTATTCCTTTTCCCGTTTCGATGGTACGGATAATTCAACCTTTCCTTTGACAGGTTCCAGAGTCACCCCTTCGACCCATTCCCCTTCCCGATACACTTGCAGGGTTGAATCGATGACAAATCCATGCCGCAGATATATTGAAGTTTGTCCGGGTTGGACGCTCACGGTATCCAGCGCGCTTTTCGTTTGTGGAAACAATTGGGACGGTAAGAGGGCCACACAGATCGTTACCAGACAGATTGGAATACGGAAATCTTTTCCGTGATTATGACGGGGCTTTGCAACTGTTTCGATATTCACCGGATTTACCTGAACAACAATTATTTCAAACCGAGATCGTTTGTACCAATAATAATGGTTTATCGGTTATTGGTCGTGGACACGTAAAATGAATATTTGGCGTGAAGTTAATACGTAAATCCTGTCTTTCCAGTAGCCGATATCAAGTATTTCGGTTTCCGTTTCCAGTTGAAATGCCTCTCCGGCGGGCAGTTCCTGTCCGTTCCCCTGTTTGTTGATCACCAGCCAAAAGGCATCGACGGGTACAAGGTATTTGGCGTCCGCCACCGAGACCGGGTATGTGAACATCAAGCGTCCCAAACGATTAAAAAGAATCGCGTTTTTCGCGCACGCGTCCAGGAGACCGATTTCCCCGTCGGAACTGATTTCCATATCTTCGATACAATCCGAAATGGACGTCTGGGTATTCAGATCAATAAACGGCAACAAATCCCAACCGGATTGTGTCTTGCGCAAAATCGTGTGCGTCAGGCTCGAATAAACGAAGATATTTCCCCACGGATCCACCGCGATCAATTCGGGATAAAAACGATCATGCGTTTCCACGCGGATAAAGTTCAACCGCGAATCATAGACAATAAACCGATTCTCGGATCGATCGGCTACCCAGACGTCAAGATTGTACACCGATAAGCCGATCGGATCGAAGAAGGCGTCCTGGGTGTTTCCGAAACCACCCGCAAAACGGACATCTCCATCGGCCGTCAATACGGCGATTTGCCGGGATGTTTTATCCAGGAGATAAATATTTCCGCTACCGCCAACGGCGATTTTATCCGGTGAGAAATTCCGGGTTTGAAAATCCCCGGGGAAAGGAATAGTCTTGTCAATCGAAAGCGGGGATTTTCCCAGTAATCCGCCGACTAAAAGGAAAATCCCAAAACCATGTATAATATAATTTTTATGATTTGGTTTCAGGTTCGGACACACCTGAGTTTAACGGGTAACGTAAAAAAATGATTCCGATTACAATCAGGAATATCGAGACCAGTTGCGCTCCGGAAAGATTAAACATGTATTTGGGGTTGGTACGAATGAATTCGATGAAAAAGCGCTCAATACCGGTCAATATCAAATACGTAAAGAACAGGCTGCCGGTAACCTTGATGGTGGTTCTCTTTTTCCATAAATAAAAGAATATCAGGAACATCAGGAACGACTCATACAACTGGGTCGGATGCACCGTTAATAATCCCGGCGCAAATCCGGTTAAATCAATCCAGGGATAATAAGCCCGGAATACTTCCGTTGTGGTCGGCGGCAATCCGTTTTCAAAGGAAACACCCCAGGGCAAATGGGTGGGAATCCCATAATCGTCGCCCACTAAAAAACAACCGATCCGGCCGATGGCATGGCCCAGAATTATCAGGGGCGCCACAATATCGGCAAACTTCAGCCAACTCAGACGGTAGCGTTTTACGACCCAGGACACTCCCAGCGTGCCGCCGATAAGCCCGCCGTAAAACACCAATCCCGAGCCACTGAAAATCATTCCGATCGGATCGGCGATTACACGATTAAGATTCTCTATCAGATAATAAACCTTGGCGCCGACGATCCCGCCCACGGCTCCGGCGAAAACCACATCCGATGCCAGTTTGGGGTCATATTGTAAACGCTTCAATTCCCTGGACAGCAAATAATAGCAACTATAAAAAGCCACCACCAGCATTAAGCCGAAGGAATAGATCGTAAACGGTCCGATTTTAAATAGTACCGGCCACATTTAAATCTTATGCCCGCATTTAAAACAGAAATTATCGCCCACTTTCAACCGGGTTCCGCAAGCCGGACAAAACAGTGCACCGGCGGTTGTTTCTTCACGCGGCGCGGATGCTGCGTCCGGTTCCGGTTCGCGTCCCTGGTAACGGCGGTATATTACGCCAATAATGACGGCGATGATCGCCAAAACCGCCAACGGCTGCCACAGGGGCAAACGATACCTTATGGGTGTTCCGTCGGCCAAAGCCGCAGACTCCGAAGAACCCTTTCCACTACTGCTTAACATGGTCTGAAGAACCTGTATGGTCGTCACCCCGGAAGGATTCTCATATTTGACCTGAACGGTCTTCGTTTGATTGACGGGTAAATTTTCGATATGAAAACGGAAAAACTCCAGGCCGTGTTGATCTTTAAATGATTCGGCTCCGGCGGGAAACAATTCAAAATTCTCAGCCTTAAGCGGTTTTTGAACGGCAATATGAAAATCGGTTAAATCTTTATCGAATTTGACGGTGTAATCAAATTCCCGCTGTTTGTTCTGCGGATCGAAAGGAACATAAAAAATGAAAGTACGAAAACTTGGTTCCTTAATGTTCAAATACACCCAACTTTCGTTTCCTTTTTTAACGACTTTCTCGGATACAACCCGGGTCCCTTGCCCTGCTTTTTCATGCACGGAAAAAACCGAATCGGTTTCGGCGGGAACCATAAAACCGACCGCCAATGGCAATGACGTGGTGTCGATCTCCCCACTGTATTCCACCATTACGCCGTTGTAATAATACTCGGGATAAATCACTACGGATATTTCTTTAAATTCTTTGGCATTTGCCTGTCCGCTTAACAGGACACCAATTGCCAGTAAAAGAATTCTTTTCATTATTATCCTCATTTTTGAATTTAACAGAGGGAAAGTTAAGGATACTTTCGGTTAGACTAAACGATTCCTTTTCAACGTCTCACTAACGGTACGATATGACCAGCTCGCCTTCTTTCCTTGTTTAATGAACCGTAATCATCTGCGTAAGAACAATCAGATCGTAAATACTGTGGGCATAGGCGGTAATTCCAAATCCGCGCAAGGAATAAATGCCTCCCAGCAATAACCCGGCAACAAATCGAATCATGAATAACCTGATATGTGGCACATCGCCAAAGGTTCCTACAAAATGAAATAACGAAAAAATAACAGCGGCGCCGATGACAGCCCCCACCTGTCGCGCAATACGCTCCCATTTAAAAATAAATTTCAATACGGCGGCCAACCCGGTTATCAACAAAACCCGGAAAACCAATTCTTCATAAATACCGGCTCCCACCGCCAACACAACCTGTTGAATTAATAACCTGGAAGTTGGGATCATGAATAATACCTGCCACATAACCAATAATCCGAATAAAGCCCCGCCCCAGATAAAGCTTTCAACCAGCATAAAAAATAAAGTATTTCCGTGAATTCGCACCTCCCGCCCGGATCGTTTTTGAATGACGAATACCACAATTATTCCGATGATAAAAGCAATACTGAAACCGTGCAGACCAATCAGTCCGAACGATTCCAGCAACCGCCGCATTAAAACATCGGCCCCGTTACGCAAACTGGGCAAATCCTGATCCGACAGGGCAAAGATTCCTGCCTCGTACACCAGGAACAGGGGGAACGTGAATACCAGACTATATAACGGTGAGCGGGATTGTTGCCAGTAAGACAAAGGTCGGCCCCGGTATCAGGCAATGATGCTGTTGCTGGAACGGATCGGTTTTATGTTTCCGAAGGTATTCTTCATTATTTTAACGGACTTAAATCGATTCCGGTGTTTCCTGTTTTAATTGATCATATCGGGATATTTGTTTAAGACACTCGTATTTCCGCCTTATTTTCCCCGGAATTATTTTATTTGCATTGGCGGCAGAGGTAGTTACGGTAGTTACCATATCATAAAGAATACGCGTTTTTAGAATTGAAGGAACCGGTTACCCCCTACTGCCGCTGGCCATGGTCGATTGAACCTTTTTCACAATATCTTCCACGGGGTCACCTTTTTTGTAAAGATCATAAGCAATAAGAGCCTCATTCAAACAGATGCCGCACCGGGAACCGTGCCTGTCCACGAAACAGGTCAACAAACTTTTATGGCCAATATTTTCCTGGCACTCGCAATAACAATATATCTTATCCAGGATTTCCGGAATTTCGCGGGCGACTTCATAGGCCCTGGCGACATTCCCCGGGAACAACCGGGGCGCAAGCGTCGGCCTTTTTTCTCCTCCGCGGGCTTCAGGCAAATCCGCATCGCCGTTGGCGGACATAATAAATCCTGCCGTCACGATTAAAATAAGAACCATCCCAATGGATATATTGCGCGTCCGGGCCTTTTTCTTATTTTTCAGATTTTCTTTTCTCTGCGCCTTTTTGCTCTCATTCCTGTTCTTTTTTGCCATTACAATCTCACTTCTCTGTTAATAACCGTCATCATCAGCTTCCATAATGTCGTGTTAAAATTCAATTTGAATGGGACCCTGTTTATCGCAACACGCCAACGGGATTACCCGGCCCCCTGGCACCTGATTCAATCATTTTCAATCTGCAACACAGCCAGCAACGCTTCCTGGGGTACTTCCACGCGTCCGATCATTTTCATCCGTTTTTTACCCTCTTTCTGTTTTTCCCACAATTTTCTTTTGCGGGTAATATCCCCTCCGTAACACTTGGCGGTCACATTTTTTTTCAACGCCCTTACGGTCGATCGGGCAATTATGCGGCTCCCCAGGGAAGCCTGAATGGCCACATCGAACATCTGCCGGGGAATTAATTCCTTTAATTTGTTGCACAGAGCCACACCCCGGTGATAGGCATCATCGGTATGGCAAATGGTCGATAATGCGTCCACCGGTTCACCATGGATCAATATATCCAGTTTCCGCAGATTACCGGGCCGGTAATCTTCCAGTTCATAATCAAAAGACGCGTAGCCCCGCGAAATTGATTTCAATTTATCGTAAAAATCGTAGATGATTTCGGCCAATGGTAAATCGTAATGTAATTGAGCTTTATCGGCGGAGAGATAATGGGTTGTGCGATAAATCCCCCTTTTTTTCTGACACAGGGTCATCAGCCCCCCAATGTATTCTTTGGGAGTGATTATCTCAGCCTTCACAAACGGTTCCAGGATTTCAACAATATCACCGGCCGGCGGCATTTTCGCCGGAGTGTCCACGTCGATCCGGCTTCCATCTTTCAATATAACCTGATAACGCACATTAGGAGTGGTGGTAACCAGTGTTAAATTGAATTCCCGTTCCAACCGTTCCTGCACAATTTCCATATGGAGCAGCCCCAGAAAACCGCACCGGAAACCGAATCCTAAGGCGTCGCTCGTTTCCGGCTCGTAAACTAACGCGGCATCATTCAATTTCAACCTGTCCAGGGCCGACCGCAATTGTTCATAGTCATCGGCGTCAGCCGGATACAGCCCGGAAAATACCATCGGTTTTATCTTTTTATAGCCGGGCAAACGTTCGTGGGCGGGATTTTGCTTAATAGTAAGGGTATCCCCGACCGCTATATGCGCCACATCCCGAATATTCGCGATTACATAGCCCACATCTCCCGAACGCAATTCCTTGCAGGGGATTTGCTTCAGGACAAAATGGCCTACTTCCGTTATTTCATATGAAATGCCGTGTGAGAAAAATTGAGCCGTCATACCCGGTTTTACAACACCATCAAAAACGCGGATATACGGGACGGCTCCACGGTAATTGTCATACATGGAGTCAAATATCAAGGCTCTTGTCGGAGAAGAAGAATTCTCCTTGGGAGGTGGAATTTGTTCAATGATCGCCCGCAGCAGGCGATCGACACCGAGGCCCGTTTTAGCACTGACTGAAATGATTTCCTCGGGCGAACAACCAATCAATTCAATCAACTGCCGGGTAACTTCCTCAATCCGGGCGTTCGGGAGATCCACTTTATTGATTACCGGAATCAATACCAAATCATTTTCAATAGCCAGGTACGTATTGCTGACGGTTTGGGCCTCCACTCCCTGGGCGGCATCCACCAGAAGCAAAGCCCCCTCGCAAGCGGCCAAGGAACGGGAGACTTCGTAAGAAAAGTCCACGTGTCCCGGTGTGTCAATCAGATTAAAAACATATGTCTGATTTTTTTCCGGTTTGTAGATCATCCGGATGGGATGGCTTTTAATGGTAATTCCCCGTTCCCGTTCCAAATCCATACTATCCAGTACCTGGTTTTTCATATCCTTTTGGGACAAGGTGTGGGTGTGTTCCAACAGACGATCCGCCAGGGTGGACTTTCCGTGGTCAATATGGGCGATGATACAAAAGTTTCGAATGTTCTCAGTGGACATAAGCTAAAATTAATCCATTTTCCGGTTGGGGAAGAAAGGTTATTAATAATATCAAGAACCATGGGACAAGAATCAGGAACCTCACTTGTGGAATCCATTCTTGGAATTTGATCCTTGGCTCTAGGCTCTTTCAAAGATCACAACTGACTCCCCAAAATGGGTGTAATAACCATTGGAAATTAGCCGAATTAAAAATACTTTTACTTGCGGATACCGCTAAGGAATGTTAAATGCAGCAGTCTCTCACACTGGATACCTGGGTACGACTAACCAACGGCATTTTACCAGGAGCGTTGGTAGAGATGCCTATTTTCGGATTGGGCACTTACATGACCCGAAAAGGCCGCTCAACATACCAGGCTGTTTTGCACGCCCTGAATTCAGGTTATCGACTCATCGACACGGCGAAGGTATATGGGAATGAACAGGATGTGGGCGACGCCATTCGGGACAGCAACATACCTCGTGATCAGTTATTCATTACCACCAAGTTATGGAATTTGGATCATGGTTACGACTCGACTATAAAAGCGTGCGAAGAAAGTCTTGAATTGTTGGGTTTGAATTATGTTGATCTTTACCTTATTCATTGGCCTGTAAAAAACCTGCGAATGGAATCGTGGAAGGCAATGGAAAAACTGCTCTCCGATCAAAAATGCCGGGCCATCGGGGTAAGCAATTACATGATCTGGCACATTGAAGAAATAATGGCTAAGGCCGATGTATTGCCAGCCGTTAACCAGGTCGAATTCAGTCCTTATTTATACCAGAAAGAACTCCTGGAATTTTGCCGAAAACGGGGTATCTGGCTGGAGGCGTACAGCCCCCTAACCAAAGGACAACGATTAAACGATCCGAAACTGATCGCGATCGCGAAAAAATATTCCAAAACTCCGGCCCAGATTCTTATCCGGTGGGCGTTGCAGCATGAAGTTATTGTAATCCCTAAATCTTCCGACACAAGAAGGATTACCGAGAATGCCAATGTTTTTAATTTCTCTTTATCTTCCGAAGATATGGAAACATTGGACAGTTTCAACGAAGACCTGCGGACCAGTTGGGATCCCTCCACCTTTCCCTGATTTGTATC
>JAADGP010000043.1:0-61028 GCA_013152315.1 FCB group bacterium | reverse complement strand
GAACGTCAAACAATCCAAAAAACGTACCACTCACGAATTACGTTTCCCCGACAGTCGCCACGCTTCGCCGGAATCTCCGCTACGACACATTTCACGCATCACGCATCACGTCTCACAAACTATTTTTGCAATAACAAAAATTCACTCTATCTTGTCGCTGTAATTAACAATGATGATCTCATAAAAAGATGCGAAAAGTTATTCTTTTAGGCGCGGGATTGGTTGGCAAAGCCATAGCCATTGATCTTCATAAACAATACGACGTGACGGTGGTGGACATCGCTGCGAAAGCCCTAAACGCCCTGAACGATTTGCATAAGATAAAAACCATCCGGGCCGATTTGTCGGATTCCACAGCGGTAAAATCAATTGTTAAGGATTTCGATATCGTCATCGGGGCGGTCCCCGGTCACATGGGTTATAAACTGGTGAAAAACGTTATCACGGCCGGAAAGGATATTGTTGACATATCATTTTTCCCGGAAGATCCGTTCACCCTGGACGAGTTGGCGAAAAAACAAAACGTAACCGCCGTTGTCGATTGCGGCTTAGCCCCGGGAATGGGAAATCTGATTCTTGGTTATCATCAGGGACAGATGACGGTAACCTCCTTCAAATGTTTGGTGGGCGGTTTGCCGGTCATCCGGGAATGGCCTTTCGAATACAAAGCGGTCTTTTCTCCCCTCGATGTAATCGAGGAATACATCCGGCCGGCACGTTTCGTCGAAAACGGCAATATCGTCATCAAGGAACCTCTAACCGACCCCGAACTGGTTTATTTTGATCGGGTTGGTACCTTGGAGGCGTGGAATACCGATGGCTTGCGCACTTTAATTCGTACCATGGATATTCCCGATATGATCGAAAAGACCCTGCGGTATCCCGGCACGATTGAATATGTGAAAGTCCTTCGTGAAAGCGGCTTTTTCAGCACCAAAGAGATTGAAATTAACGGATATCCGGTCAGACCCCTTGACCTTACCGGTAAATTATTGACATCCAAATGGAAATTAAGCCCGGGTGAGGAAGATCTGACCGTTATGAGGATCACGATAACCGGTTCCCATAAAGGAGAAAAGAAAACGTACACCTATGAATTGTTTGACCGGTATGATAAAACCACGCGAACCCTTTCCATGGCACGTACAACGGGCTATACCTGCACGGCCGTCGCCGGTTTGTTGTTGAGAGGAAAAATAAAGCGGAAAGGAATCTGTCCCCCGGAATATGTAGGTTCCGATCCAGAAAATTTTAATTTCGTGCTCAATTACCTTAGGGACAGAGGAGTGGTCTATAAGATTACGACAATATTTGACGAAACCTAACCGGCCTTATTTCCTATTTCCCCGGCACTTTCAAAGTGCCGGGGAAATGATCAAAAATAAAATATAAAGCCACTATTGCTTAATAAAGTGCAGACGAAGGCTGAAAAACAGGATTTAAAACATGATACGTGTCGGAACGTAGTGGAGATCCCGAAGGAACGTAGCGACTGTCGGGGAAGCGTGAAGTTAATTTACCACGTGGGACACAAAGGATTGGACCCTTTATAGCTCCGATAGGAAAATTACAGTCCGATTATTAAGACAATAGATTCTTTCATTTCCTGAGCGCCGCTTTGGAAAAAATATAATCCGGAATCGGCACATCGAATTCGATCGACTCGATGATTAATTCCGTTCCTTTCCCTTTGGACAACATATCTTTGAACAGGATTTTTTTCGGATACCATCGCCCGTCAACCGGAAATACTTCCTTTACCTCAGTGGTTTTCAAAAGTTTACCGGATTTGGCATAGCGATTTTCCTTCAGCACGAGCGATCGTTCCTTATCCACCCACACCCTCCGAGAATAGTAAGCCACATCGGTGGTCCTGGCGGTTAATTCCAGTACCCAGCAATCACGGTTATTCAACTCTTCCGATCCCACGATTTCCGCGTTATACAAATTGCTCAGTTTCGGATCTTCCATCATATCTTCGTAAGACAAATCCGATCCCATGAGCGACTGGCGCAACATATGCCCGGCAATCCGTATAATCCGGTCGGTGGCGGGAGAATACATCCACAACCGGTCACCGATCTTTAACATTTTAGTCCCTTTCTCACGGGGCGGAGCCAGATATTCGGTAAACGACTTTTCATCACCCTGAATCCAGGATTTCGCCGACACCGATCTGCTGCCCCTCCGTCCGTGAATAATCATGGTCGTAACGGCAACACGATTTTTCGAAACCAGGTTGGCATCGATTTTTTTTAATATTTCTTCCGCCGGAGGGTACTGAGCGTGCAATATGGACAGGACCAAACCCAATAACGGTAAAATACCATTCTTCATATAATGCCCCTTATTCGTATAGACCGACGTAAAATAAATTCTTTTTCCATAACCACGTCAAACCTCCAATTCCTTAAAAAGCTGTGCTGTTTGGCGTTTAAATATCCCAATCCCGGATATCATGCTACCCAACACTGTTGCCAGAAAACCCGGAATAAACCCGATATAATAACTGGAGGGCGATATTTTAGCACGCATGACGTTGGACATCAAAACGGACGAATTTTTCACCATACCGCTGATATCAACCCCATGGACCTGCAGGTAATAAGCGGCGCTTAGTCCAAGCATCGTCCCGGCGACGGAGCCGACAAATCCGATTACCAATGCTTCCAGAATCAAAGTACCGTAGATATGACCTTTACTTTCTCCTATCGCCAGGCGAACGCCCATTTCGCCATAGCGCCTAAGACTCCCCATTAGACCGGTATTCCATAAAACAATCGACATTACCATTACAAAAATGAATATCATAATAGATGAAGCGGATTCGAATATGCGAAGCGCTGTACCCAGATCATTCTGATCTTCCAAGGTAAGCATTACGGGAGTGAATTCGTCGTCGTTACCTTCAAATCGCCGATTGAATTCCGATTGTATTCGATGGGCGGTAGCAGGGTCATACAAATCATTTCTAAAGAATCCCAGCACTTCCCCGGCGGCATCGTCCATGGCCAAAGCCGATTGAACGCCGGAAATATCGGCAATCATAGCTCCCCGATCCATGGGCGCGATACCGAACCGGACCGTTCCTACCACGATAAAATTCTGCATGGCAAGACCGCCGTACATGGTCGATCCGATCAACGTGGCCGGTTCATTGAGGGGAACACCAAGTTTTTTGGCAAATTCATCGCTGATCAGGATTTCCATGGGTGCCCGGGGTAACCGGCCCCGCACAAGGGCTTTTTCCAGATTTAACATTTTCACTTCGCGGCTCTCCGCATTGATCAGATCAACAGCCAACCCCATAACCGGTCCCTGGGTTCTTGTTTCGCCCTGCTCATCCGGGATATCAAGCAACCCGCCAAAACGTATCCTTGGTACCCAACGCACCTGGGGATAGCGTTTTTTCAAACCGGCAATTAGTTCGTTTACTTTAAGCAACGCCAAATCATTCGGCATTTGATCGGCCTGTTCAGCGTAGGCCCGGGTCATTATTTTCACGTGCCCGGTAAAAAAGCGCGCGTTCGTGCGAATGACATCCCCTCCCGCGCCGTTAACCCAACAAACAACCAAAACGGTAATGGAAACACCCATCGTAACGATCAACAAGGGGAATAAACTACGGGAACGATCCCGGATCAGCCCTTTCAGTAAAAAACGCATCATGATATTTTCCCCCTCAAGGCATCGGTCGGTTTGAGTTTCGCGATCCTGCGGGTCGGGAGAAAACTGACAATAGTAACGGCCAATAAAATCAGTAATGTTGTGCCGATCACTAACCAGGCACCGTAAATGGGATATAGGGTATTCCCCAGCGCCATTCCGAAATCGTCGGCATAATCCGGCAGGGGCCAACCATTTTTTTCGAACCATATAAGCAACGGGACACCATAGACCGCTCCCACCAGAACGGCCAGTATACCGTGGAAGGCGCCTTCCAAAGTGAATATTCGAATCAGCATCCCCCTGGTCATCCCCAAGGCCATTAAAGTACCCATTTCCTTCCTGCGCCGAAAAAGAGATAATACCTGGGTGTCAAAGATGGCCAACAGGGCCATCGATAACAGTAAGGCGTACATAATACTCGCTCCGACTTTTTTCGTTCGGATTACCTCGGCAATCTCCCGTAATAAATAATCCAGATTACGGAATACCCAATCCCCTGCCTTTTCGGGCACGACGGTATCCTTGCCGATTACCACGATCGTGCCCTCACCGGGCATACCCAACATTTCCCGCAAACGATCAATGGGAACCCAAATCTGGCCCCTGTCAACAGCGCCCACCGTCGTTCGAAAAATGTTTACCACCTTGCCGTCAATTGCATCGAAAACTCCCCGGGCATCCCGCCAACGAATGGTAAAGTAATCCCCGATGTCAAGATTGGCGCTCTTGGCCATCCGGGTCCCGATCAATACCGGGAGTTCCTGTCCGTTTCTTAGCGATCCGGTTGGTAACCCCAAAATAGATTGTTCCGGCAATATCCCCTTCAATTGAACGGTTTGGAACCGACCATCGGGATAAATGGTGGCCGAAGTGATTAAAATCGGTACCGCTTCACCCTTATCGATAAGCACTTGTAATTCTTCCGGAATGGGGCCGTGGCTATCTTCCAATGTCAACGGATCGTAAGGATCGTATTCAGGATGCCAGAATTGTCCACCCCCCAGTTCCATTTCCTTCATTGCCCGGGAGGCCTGTTGATTCATCCCTTTATACAGCCCCTGTGTCCATATGATCAGAACAAAGGAAAACGAAAGCACCACCACATTCAACCAGGTACGTAGTCCGGCGCCGATAATATTTTTATACGCAAGTTTTAAAGTCACCATCTCGTTTCCCTTTATTGCGTTTTCATTGACTGGTCAGCCACTACCTTACCATCCTCCAATGATACTTTCCGGCGCAGATATCGGATTACTTTTTCGTCATGGGTAGCGAAGATAAAGGTGGTGCCCAGTTCCCGGTTCAACGCTTCCATTGTTCGCAGGATATGGTGGGAATTTTTCGCGTCCAGATTAGCCGTGGGTTCATCCGCCAGAACGATTTTCGGTTTTTTCACCATCGCGCGCGCGATCGCGACACGTTGGCACTCCCCTCCGGATAGTTGCGCCGGTCGGGACTCGATTTTATCGCTGAGTCCAACCCAGTCCAACGCCTGCCTGATTGCCGTATCCCGCTCCTTCGATGGCATTCCCAACAACAATAAAGGTAACTCGACATTTTCGTAGACATTATAAACCGGTAATAAATTGTAGGTCTGGAAAATAAACCCCAGATACCGGTTTCGTAAATCCGCCGCCTCTTTCTGGGTCAGATCGTTAATATTGCGCCCCATGACAATCGCCTTCCCCTTGGTCGGGACATCCAGGGAACCGATAATATTCAATAACGTGGTTTTACCCGAACCACTGGGTCCCACGATCCCCGTGAACTCCCCTTCACCAAAAGTCAAATTTACTTCCTTCAAAGCCGTGAATTCCCCCGTTCCCATGGGAAACGATTTGTACACATTTTCCACTGTAATAATAGCCGCCTTATCCATCGTGTCGTCCTTTTCGATAACAATTCATTAATGATTGAAAATAATGATAATCTGCAAACCGCTTCTGCCCGGGGTTGCCAGCGATTCATTGATACTAACCGTGTTGGTTCTGGGACTCCAATATCCACCAACGTAAAATCTCCAGAAATCATATGTTCGCTGCCAACTCATATAGTAATACGGCGCTTTCAAATACCAATTGTAAAACTGAAAGAAAGCGATTTGATCGGTAAGTCCCAGGGGGTAAGAAATCAGGAACCCGGTTAAATCAACCTTTTCATCCCGGTTGAACGGCGCGCTGCCCATACCTCCTGATAAATGTTCTCCCAATACCAGCAATCCATTCCCAACCGGAAACGTATAGTCCATTCCCAGGGTAAGAAACGATTGCCAGTCCACAGGGCTATTCACAAACGGGCTGTTGACCAAAGCCGACTCGAACCATACCTCCACGCCAAGATCCCAGATTCCGTCAAGCGCGACCCGGTGTTCGCGGGTATTTTTACCAACCACGACATCTCCACTCCGGGCAACTGTCGGACTAAGCACCCGGTAATGCGTGGTAAACGCAACCTCACCGTTCCCCAATGGATATTGTACCCGGCCGCCATATTCGGGGGTTCCTTTTTCCGTACCGATAAACTCCCATCCCTTCGGGTCGCGATTCCCAAACAATCCCCACCCCCAGATATTCGCATTATTCGGGAAATCATAGCGCATTCTGATCCCATAGACCCCTTCCGTTAACTGCAGCGGGTCGCGGGGGTCCAGGCGGTCAAACCACATCAATGTCCGTAAAACTTTCGCCGGACCGAAATTAATCTTCTGCAGCCCCAGCCGCGCCTCAAAACGGTCGTCGGTGTAGCGAATCCACAAGCGATACGGTTTCAAGTCGTATGTTTCGCCTTGTTTCCCGGCGATCCATTTTGAATAATAAAGATTACCGGAAAGTTCAATATCGACTGTCCCCTCACCAATTGTAAACAGTTCCGCGCTGACGTTCGGTATGTAGCGAAGACCTAGTTGAGTTTCTGTGGAATCAAATCCATCGCCCACAAAATAATTCCAACCGGAAAGCTCCCCCTGGATGTCGAATGGTAAAGTCTCCGCCATTATTTGCGGCGAAACAGTCGCTGCCATAATCACAATGATCAATAATTTAACCCGCATTATCCTGATCGCTCTTACCCATGATGCCATAAAAGAAATAATTCATCCATTCGCGAACCAATTCATAGGTATCCGGGAAAAGCGCCAGCATACGGGGGTCCTCTCGTAATTCCAGGAGATTATCCAGCATATAAGCCACGAATTTCAGGTTAAGATCTTTCCTGATCTCCCCCCGCTGCTGGGCCTGCTTAAATATTTCCAGAATCTGTTGAATGCCCTGTTGGGAGCGCTCCATAACAATCGCCCTGATTTCCGGGGAAAACCCGAAAATGTCCTGGAAAAACTCCTTACTGAAACGTTTCCCGTATTCAAGCTTAAATTGAATCACCTGGTTCATCTTTTCCGCAAAAGGAATGTCCTGTTGCATAATACGGTCAAATGTCTCTTGCCCTTCATCATAAAGACTAATAATGATTTTATGAGCCAAATCGCCTTTGTTTTTGAAAAATTTGTAGAAGGTCATTTTGCTGACGTTCGCGGTTCTGCATATTTCCTCAACCGTAACCCGTCGGATGCCGTACCGCATAAACAATTCTTCGGCTGTTCTCAGGACCTGATTATACTTGGGAGAATTACGTTTTTCTTTGGTACTCATATTGCTATACTATGTTTACGTTTTCCGTTTTATTATACTATTATCGTACACATTATACAATATAGTATATATTCAAATCAAGCTTCTTCTGACCTTTATTAAAAATCACAGCTGACAGAACCATGTACGACAACCGTCCCGCCGCTGCGGGACAAGTTCCTCGGTTGTCGGGTGTAACCCCTCAGCAGGAACCGTCAAGCAGGGATACAAAAGTACGACAACCATCCTTGGTTGTCGAGCATGATCCCTCAACAGAAATCGTCAAGCAGGCTTGCCTGGCGTAACGCAGTGTAACCAGGGATGCTTGACGTACATGTACGACAACCGTCCCCGGTTGTCGAGTGCCCCATCAATGGGAAGCGTCCTCGGTTGTCAGGCATGATTCAATAACAGGAACCGTCAAGCAAGGATGCTTGACGTACATTATCCAATATAGTCCTTCAATTCTTCTTTCACGTAACTCCATTTCCAGTGTTTTGCATTTTTAACCAGACCGGCTTTTACAGGATTATTGAGAACATATTTTATTACTTCAAGTTCTTCTCCCTCACTACGACAATAATGATCGAAACTTTCATGTGTCCAGAACTGACCTTTCCGATCTAATATCTTATTCGCTTCACTTGCTGAATAACTTTTGATACTGTGCATAATATCCGCTAACGAATAATATTCATCTTCTTTTATCGACAAAGGAACAATTACTTTATGCACATGGTTCGACATCACACAATATGCCAATAAATCGTATTTCTTTTGATCCCAATATTTCATTGAATCACAGACTAATTCAGCAATCTTACCAATTCGTAAATAATGAGGCCCGACCGACGAATTATGCAAAAATTCATCATATCGATAATAGAGTTGTTTCAGCTCTTTTTTAGCAATACTCCTCGCCTTATCGGGGCAATTCCGTATAATTTTTATTAATGTGTTTTTTTCTTCCTTTAACTGGTCTATTACTTCCTGGGGTAAACTTCCAGCTAATCGAAAGGTTACAAATATTGTTGCGCCAAGGGGTTGAATGTGAGGAAGATGTCGATAATAGACCTGTTTCATAATAGTAAATTTCGCACAACTATAATTTTTTCAAAACTTTCAAACCAAGAGTACGACAACCATCCCGCCGTTGCGGGACAAGTTCCTTGGTTGTCGACTTGATGCTAATAAAATTAAACTCCGGTATTCGTCAAGCAAAGATGCTTGACGTACAAGTGCGACAACCGTCCTCGGTTGTCGAGCATGGATGATAAGTAAGAACCCTCAGCAAGAACCGTAAACCAAGCTTGCCTGGCGTAGCACTGTTTAGACAGGGATACTTGAAGTACTCCTTCCGTGGTTGTCGAGTATGATGTATCAACAGAAACCGTCAACCAAGGATGGTTGACGTACTCCGTCCTCGGTTGTCGAATATAAATCCTCAATGGGAATCGTCAAGCAAGCTTGTCTGGCATAACGCAGTGGAGACAGGGATGGTTGACGTACCTTGATAAGAAATTTCGCGCTGTCTTGAGAAATGCCCCAATTGACAGTAACTTTCCTTTATGGAAATAAAACAATTACTTGCCGGATACACGGCTCAATTGATCACAAAAGTGCCCAACATCATTATCAGTTTATTATTATTTATTGCGTTCTGGATTGGCGGGCTGATCCTGCAAAAAATTATCCACCGTCTCAGCATTGAACGGAAACTGAATCAGGAACTGCTGAACCTGGCCGGGCGGGTGGCAAAAATCTGCATGATTATTTTCGGCGCCGTTTCCGCGCTGGGAACCTTGGGAATCGATGTTTCCGCCCTGGTTACCGGATTGGGACTAACCGGATTCGCCGTGGGATTTGCCTTGAAGGACACCCTTTCCAACTCAATTGCCGGGGTGATGATCCTCCTCCACAATCCTTTCCGTTTGAACGACGTAATATCCGTGGCGGGCTATGAAGGCACCGTTGTTGAAATTAATTTGCGGTACACTACCATTCAATCCAACGATAAGGTAATTCTGATCCCGAATTCAACGCTTTTTAAGAACGCCATAACCGTTTTGCAAACCGTCGACACCATAAGCAATGAACAGGGAAAGTAAAGCAAAAGTAAAACTGCGTAAATTCCGGATCGGGGATTACGACACCTTAATCGAACTTTGGGAAAAATCCCGGTTGCCATACAAGCCCAAAGGCCGTGACCGACGCGATAAGATCGAACGGGAATTACAAGCGGGTAAGGCCCTTTTTTATGTCGCCGAATGCGATGGTCAAATCGTCGGATCCATTTTCGGAACCCACGACGGGCGCAAAGGCTGGATAAACCGCCTGGCGGTTCACCCCGAATATCGCGGCCGGGGAATCGCCCGCAAACTGGTAACCCGGGTTGAAGAGGATTTGAATAAACTGGGAATCGATATCATTGCCTGTCTGGTGGAAGGATGGAATCACGATTCCATTAATGCTTTTAAGGCGATGGGTTATTCGGAATTTGAGGACATCGTTTATTTTACAAAACGGAAATACCCGGATGTATAATTTTAAGATCATGAAATATTTAAACTACCTGATTCCGGTATTGTGGTCATTGAACGGTTGCGTGGAATCCACGAACGATCTGAACCTGGATTACCGCCAGTCGATGCGTATTTTTATCCAGAATATCAGTTACTACGCCAAGGCCGGCAATCCGGATTTTATCATTATTCCGCAAAACGGGCAGGAATTGTTAACCGAAAACGGTGACACAACGGCCCCTCTGGTATCTTTCTACGTTTACGCGATCGATGGACAAGGCCGCGAAGATTTGTTCTATGGTTATGATGGTGACAATACTCCCACGCCCCTTTCCGAGCGCGAAGATATGTTAAAGCTCCTTGATCTGGCGGAAAACAACGGCGTTGAAGTTCTGGCGATTGATTATTGCTCCACGCCCTCCAAAATGGACGACTCTTACTCCCAGAACGCGAACCGGGGTTACATCTCTTTCGCCGCCGATCACCGGGAATTGGATAATATCCCCGATTATCCATCCGCGCCCTATATGGAAAACAATCTGGACGTTGCCAACCTTTCGGAAGCACGCAATTTCCTGTATCTGATTAATCCCGTCGCCTATAATTCCAAGACCAGTTTTTTGGAAGCAATCCAGGCCACCAATTACGATTTGATCATTATCGATCTTTTCTACGATGAGGATATGCTGACGCCCGAAGATGTATTGTCATTGAAAACCAAGAAAAACGGGGGCAAACGGCTGGTCATAGCCTATATGAGTATCGGCGAGGCCGAAGACTACCGGTATTATTGGCAGGCGGACTGGTCGACGGCGCCACCATCCTGGTTAGGAGAAGAGAATCCCGACTGGCCCGGTAATTACAAAGTCCACTATTGGAACTCCCAGTGGCAGGCGCTGATATACGGAGACAGCACCGCCTATCTGGATCGGATTATCGCCGCCGGATTCGACGGCGTCTACTTGGATATTGTCGACGCGTTTGAATATTTTGAATACTGACAAAAGTGTAGCGTGTGCCGGGGGAAACGTGACACGCGCTGACAAACCATATACCCTTATCCCCTCCGTGTCCTTGGTGTCTTTGTATTATTTATAGAGCAATAATATCTAAGGCCGGTATTTCCGTTGCGCTTGCAATAACAACAGATTGGCTTTTTGCTGGTCGCCATCCTGGGAGACCGAAACGATTCTGAGCATATCGATCAGGGGAATATTGCGGTTATCGTAATTGGCATATAAAGCGTCCATGTGTTGGGTAATAATGTCCAGATTGTAACCGACATTTTGCGATAAATGTTCATCGATTATTTCATAAAATCTCTCGATATAGTACGGCGCAACCCAGTTGGGATCGTAAACATATTGTTTTTTTACTTCGTGCTGATGATGAGCTTTCAATTTAACCAGGGTTGCGTAGGCTCCGTTAACAAAGGCCACTTTTTCCGGTTCCGACAACGATTTCCAATATTCAGCCGGACTGGCTTTCTGGGCGGAAACCGGCACAATCAGCATCATGCTTACCAACAACCATAATCCGGTTCTTCCTCTTTTCCTGCCGGTTGTACAAATACGCATGCTACTTCCTCCCCGGTTGATTTTAAAAAAACGCCCCCTCATCGATCCCTTTTTCCGTTAAAATGGTTCACGATCGGGATTCGTCGGCCCACACCAAAAGCTTTCGGACTTACCCGTAATCCCAGCGCCGCCTGTCGCCGTTTATATTCATTAATCCGGATTAAATGGTAAAGATGGTACACCGTTTCCGGATCGGCTCCCTGATCAATTAGTTCGCGCGGCGCTTTTCTCTCCTCCACCAAAGCATCCACCAAGGGACTCACAACTTCATAGTCAAATGGATCAACCTGATCCGGGGCCAATTCGGCCGATGGCGGCTTGGTTAAACACGATTCCGGAATCCGCTCCTTACCGGCGACCTTGTTCACCCATCGCGAAAGCGCGTAAACATCCACTTTCGATAAATCGGAGATTACCGCCAAACCGCCACTCATATCACCATACAGGGTACAATACCCCAGTGCCAATTCGGTTTTATTGCCCGTGGATAACACCAGCCAGTTAAACTTATTTGACAGGGCCATCAGCAAATTTCCACGCACGCGCGCCTGGATATTTTCCTCGGTAACATCCCGTTCCATTCGGGCAAAATAAGGTTTTAAAGTGGATTCATATACTTCCACGATTTCCTGAATCGGGATTACTTTGTAATCAATCCCCAGGTTTTTCGATAATCGGCCGGCGTCCGACAAACTGTGATCACTGGAATACACCGACGGAAGCGATATGCCGTGCACATTCCGGGCCCCCAGGGCATCCGTCGCGATACACGCCACCAGACTGGAATCAATCCCGCCGCTCAGACCAATCACCGCCTCCCGGTGTCCGGTTTTCCGGAAATAATCCTGAACTCCCAGGCAAAGGGCCCGGTACAATTCTTCCTCCCGCGGTACGGTTTTCAGTTGCGCGGTCGCCGGTTGATCCAGATCAACCAACACAATTTCTTCTTCAAACGCCTTGCCCTGAGCCAGCAATTCCCCGTCGGCATTGATCGCCATCGACTGTCCGTCGAAAATCAATTCATCCTGCGCTCCCACCAGATTGCAATACAAAAACGGTACTTTGGTCGTTGAGACTTTCTCCTCGAATAAACGCATTCGGTCCAGCAACCTCCCTTCGTGGTAGGGCGACGCGGAAATGTTAATAATCAATTCCGCTCCGGCCTCCCTCTGTAATTGCGACACTTTGCAATCGTAATTCTCATCCCAGAGGTCTTCACAAATCTGTATCCCGATCTTTAACGGTTTACCGTTATGATCACAGGACCAGACGCCGGGTTTATTCCCGGGCCGAAAATAGCGGTCCTCATCAAAGACATCGTAAGTGGGCAGAAGAATTTTGTCGTAATTATAAACTTGCGCCCCATCCCGCCAGATGGCAGCGCTGTTGAAAAGGTGATGCCCCGCCTGGCGCACATATCCGAAAATCATCGGCACGGTCGTCTGACGACCGATTGAAATCATCGACTCAATATTTTTCTCGACAAACCCCGCCTCCCAGAGCAAATCCTGGGGGGGATAGCCGGTTGTAATAAGCTCCGGAAAAACCACCAGATCGGCCCCCTGTTTAACCGCCCTCCGGTAGTATTCCAGCATTTTTTTCGAATTATATTCGAAATGCCCAACCGTGGGATTTATCTGGCACAAAGCAATCTTCACAATCAACACATTCCGTACGCTAACAGATCATAGTAAAAATTCATTTAATAACGGACCTCAAAAGAGTCGAATTGGCCTTTAAATGGCACCCATTCCACCTGTACGTCGTCGACCCGCGCAAATTCGGGGCCCCGCTTTAATTTTTCGATAAATATATCGATTTTATCCTTATCACCTTCAACCTCACAGTAGACGGAACCATCGAACATATTCTGTACCCATCCGGTAAGGTCCAACCGCGCGGCTTGTCGTCGCGCAAAAGCCCGAAACCAAACCCCCTGCACCCTTCCTGTGATGGTGATTCTCGCTCCCTTTTTTGTTTGTTCGGCAACCATGTTTACAATATTGATTTAACCTGTTTAATAATATCGTTGACCGACCCGGCGTTGACTACCCCTTCCACGGGCCACGATTTATACCCTACCACCGGTTTCCCAAGTTGGAGGGCGTACGCGATTTCCGACAAGGTGCCGTATTGCCCGGAGACGGCCACAGCCACATCGCAATTGTAAGCCAGAAGCGCGTTGCGCCCCACACCCAAAGCGGTCGCGATGGGAATGGTCAGGTACATATTACCGCTTCCCGGGTCCTGACCTTTCAGAATACCGATGCAAACCCCGCCTTCTTCAGACACCCCTTTGGCAATCGCTTCCATGACGCCCTCGGCCCCGCCGCAAAACACCAACCAGTTCTCCCGCGCCATCAGGCGGCCCAATTCAACCGTTTCGGCGTAGGTTTGTTCGTCGATATCCCTTCCTCCGAAAATGGATATTCGCGCGGCGAATTTCATCACGGCTCCAACCGGTAAATCGTTCTGGGGAACGGAATTGTTTCCCGAATATGCCGGATACCGCTGATCCAGGCTACCGTCCGCTCGATTCCCAGACCAAAACCGGCATGGGGAACCGACCCGTATCTCCGCAAATCAAGATACCACTGGAAAGGCTTCAACGGCAGGCCGGCCTCCTCGATGCGCTTCACCAGGATGTCGTAATCGTCTTCACGTTGCCCCCCGCCGATGATTTCACCATACCCTTCCGGAGCCAGCATATCCACACCCAGCGCCAGGTCATCATTCTCCGCGTCGCGTTTCATGTAAAAAGCCTTGATTTCCGCGGGCCAGCGATGAACCATGACCGGGCAATCGAATTGCTCCGAAATGATGGTCTCGTCGTTACCGCCAAAATCATTGCCGAATTCGAAATCAACACCGTTTTTCGTGAGGATTTCCACCGCTTCCGCATAAGTGATCCGGGGAAAGGGCGCTTTCACTTTTTCCAGTTTGGAAATATCCCGCTCCAGTGTCTTTAATTCCGTCCCGCAGTGATCCAGGCACCATTGCACAATATAGGCCACCAATTTCTCCGCCCAATCCATATCCTTATCCAGATCACAGAACGCGATTTCCGGTTCCACCATCCAGAATTCGGTTAAATGACGACGGGTTTTCGATTTTTCGGCCCGGAAGGTGGGGCCAAAACAATATATTTTCCCGAAAGCCATGGCTCCGGCTTCACCATACAGTTGACCGCTCTGGGTCAGGTAAGCCGACCGGTCGAAATAATCAACGGCAAATAAATTCGTGGTCCCTTCCACGGCATTGGCCGTGAATATCGGCGTATCCACCAGGGTAAATCCATTCTGATCAAAAAAATCACGACAGGCTTTAATTACCTGATGACGGATCCTTAAAATCGCGTGTTGTTTTTTCGAACGGATCCACAAATGGCGGTGATCCATCAAAAAGGCGGTGCCGTGTTCTTTTGGTGAGATGGGGTAATCCTTGGCAATTTGGAATATCGCTATCGATTTGATCCCTAATTCAAAGCCCCCCACCGCACGGGGTTCGGCCCGGACCGTTCCGGTTACCCTCACTGAAGATTCCTGGGTTAATTTCGTCTCCATCTCAAAAGTATCGGAATCCACTTCGGATTTCACAACCACACATTGCAAAAGACCGGTGCCGTCACGGAATATCAAAAACCAGATTTTCCCGATGGACCGGATATTGTACACCCAACCATTGAGGGCTACCTCCTGCCCCACATAATTCCCTATTTCAGCAATTGTAACTTCTTTCATACTGTTATGTCCGCTTTCCCTTTATTATTTCCGACCCCCTACCAGGAACTCACAATTTCGTCCAAAATATCCTCGGCAATTTTACGCACGGCAACCTTGGTCGCGAAGGTTCGCGGATCACCGAATTCATCGTTGTCGTCGCCGTCAATCAATCCGTCGCCATCATTATCGATTCCGTCAGTGGCTAAGTCACCGCTTAGCCCGTAAGCCCCCCAACCCGAGAACCTTTTCTTCATTAATACCTCATCGTTCTTCACATCGTACCATTCTATTTCCAAGGTAATGGTAAAACGATATTCACTGACGGCTTCTTCCTGGCTATAGGTGTACGGGGAATCCTCGACTTTAATAATCGTCCCCCTCAGGATGGAATCGGCCTGGTCCTCATCCACTACCCGCAATATATTTTCTTCGATAAAATCTTCCTGCAAATTATCCGTTATGCTTTCCGCCATGCCAAATTCGGCGGTTTGATTGACCAGCAGGGGAATCGCGATACTTTTGATATGCGGGGGAATCGAACCTGCCATGGAATAGAAACCACAGCCCGCGGCCAGGATCAGAAACCCGGGGAAAAGCAATAAATTGATTATTTTAGCGGTCACTATTCGCCCTTTTTATTTTTGGCTCCAGGCCGTATTCCTTGATTTTACGATACAATGTTCGTTCACTCATGCCCAGCGAACGGGCCGCCGCCCGCCGGTTGTTATTATAGAATTGCAACGTTCGCGTTATTGCTTCCCGTTCCAGGTCCTCCAGCGTCATATCACCGATGGCATCATCGCGGATCAGGCGATGGTCATGTTCATCAATTTTAAGCGCGGGATGCAACGGTTCGACCGGAGAATCGGGCAGATAGGTAATGTCATGAGCAATAGGTACACCGGGTTGACCTACCAGGATTTGCTTGATGCTTTCCACGTCCTGGCGTAACAAAAACAGTTGTCGTAATATCAGTTCCCGTTCGGCCTGTTCGGCGGACTGATCCACCACCACCGGCAATAAACGATTCTTCGACGTTGAAGGGATATTGCGCCCCAGTTGTCGTTCCACCATTTCGGCCGTAATGCGTTCCCCTTTCTCCAGCACCAGAATACTTTCCACAAAATTTTTCAGTTCCCGCACGTTTCCGGGCCATTCGGCCCGTTTCATTAATCGAATGGCGTCGGGCATGAAGCCCCGGTACACCATATCGTTGTTGCGTGTGAATTCCAATGCGAATCTTTCCACCAGGGGAGCAATATCTTCGACGCGATGTCGCAGGGGCGGAACGTGAATGGTCACCGTTTTAAGACGGTAATAGAGGTCCTGTCGGAATTCTCCCTTATGGGCCTTTTCTCCAAGATCCTTGTTGGTGGCCGCGATCACGCGAACATCGGTGTACAACGTCTTTGAGTCACCCACCCGCATGAATTCGCCACTTTCCAGGACACGCAACAATTTTACCTGCGTTTCAAGGGGTGTTTCGCCGATTTCGTCCAGGAAAATAGTACCTTTGTGGGCGGTTTCAAAATATCCCTTTCGGTCCTCCGAAGCGCCGGTATAGGCTCCTTTCTTATGACCGAATAATTCGCTTTCGATGATCCCGGCCGGAATCGCTCCGCAATTCACCGTTACCATCGGATATTGCGCCCGGCGACTCAGCTTATGAATCGCTTTCGCGACCATCTCTTTCCCGGTTCCCGATTCACCGGTGATCAGTACCGAAATATCGACCGGAGCAACCTGGACAATCATATCCAGTACCTCCCGGATGGCATCGGAATTGCCTACGATACCCGATACCCGCTGGACCCTCTCAATATCAATCATTTTTCTCCTCCGATTTTACCCTTTGAATCCGGCATCCTGAATATCAAAATCTCTCACCGCTCACTTAAACAATGTTCCGGGTTCTTTTAATTGGGACTGCGATAAACACTCCACATGCTTGATAATATGGTTTCCAGATCCGAATGTTTCACTTCCCAACCCAATAGTTTTTGGGCAATGTTGGACGTCGCCACCAATTCCGCGGGATCACCCGGTCGCCGGTCAACAATTTTGTAGGGAATCTCTTTCCCGGTTACTTCACGCGCTTTGGCGATTACTTCCAGTACCGAAAAACCGATACCGGTTGCCAGATTCACCGTTAAATCCTTGTTTTTCTCCGACAGATAATCCAATGCCAGGACATGGGCCGAAGCCAGATCATTCACATGAATATAGTCGCGTACTCCGGTACCGTCGCGGGTGTCGTAATCATCGCCGTATACTTCCAGCCTTTCCCGCGATCCGGCCGCCACTTCCATTACAATCGGGAGTAAATTCGCCGGATTCTTTTCTTTCCCCCTTATGCGTCCGCGAACATCATATCCGGCGGCGTTGAAATATCTCAGAGCGGCAAACCGGACATCTTTCAAAGCCGAATACCACTTCAGAATCCGCTCGATTTCCAGCTTGGTAAAACCGTAATAATTGATCGGGTCCAGGGGATGGTTTTCGTCAATCGGCAAATATTTCGGGTATCCGTAGACGGCGGCGGAAGATGAAAAAACAAACATTTTCACCCCGTGCCCAACCATCGCGTTTAACAGATTGATGGTCCCGACCAGGTTATTACGGGAGTATTTCTCCGGCTTAATCATCGATTCACCAGCCGCCTTCCAGGCCGCGAAGTGCATTACCGCATCAAAAGGAGTCCTGAAAATATTTTCCAGATCATCAAGATTTAAAGTGGAGCCCTGGACAAAAGTAGCCCGTTCATCCACGTTTTCAGGCAGTCCTAAAGAAAGATCGTCGAAAATCGTTACTTCATGCCCGCCGTCACACAAATCCGTAACCGCGTGTGAACCAATATACCCTGCTCCTCCGGTAACCAGAACCTTCATTCGCAATTCCTTTCATTTCTCAATAACCATATTGTTGAGGAATGTTTCGTAACAACTGTTTTATCACAATACCCGAAACAACCGTTAAACCACACAACGCAGGTGTCTCTCTTTCGTGCCTTCACTTACTAAATACCCCCTTTATTTCTTTTTCAAGTTTTTCAATTTCATCACGTAACCTGGCGGCGCGTTCAAATTCCAGACTATCCGCCGCTTCCAGCATTTCTTCCCGCATCATTTCGATGGCCATTTGTTTATCCATTTTATCAAAATCAATCCCCCTGCGTGACCGCCGGTACTCGAATTCCGGTTCGCGGAACGAATCGGCCACGGAAGTGGAACGCATAATGTCTTCCAGGGATTTATAGACGGTTTTGGGCGTGATGCCGTGTTTTTTATTATATTCTTTTTGTATTTTCCGTCGACGATTGGTTTCGTCGATCAAATACTGCATTGCCTCCGATATGCGATTGGCATAGAGAATGACTTTCCCGTTGATATTCCGCGCCGCTCGTCCCGCTACCTGTAACAGCGCGCTTTTGGAACGCAAGAACCCTTCCTTATCGGCATCCAAAACCACGACCAGTGATACTTCCGGCAGATCCAGCCCCTCACGTAAAAGATTGATGCCGACCAATACGTCAAATTCACCCAATCGCAGATCACGTAAAATTTTCACCCGTTCCAGCGAACCTATATCCGAATGGAGATAGCGAACGCGCACATTTAAACCGTTTAAATATTCACATAAATCCTCGGCCATTCGTTTGGTGAGCGTGGTAACCAAAATGCGTTCCTTTTTCTCTACCCGCATGCGGATTTCGCCCATTAAATCGTCGATCTGCCCATGGGTTTCACGGATTTCCACTTCCGGATCGATCAATCCCGTGGGACGAATGATCTGTTCCACCACGACCCCGCCGCTTAACGCCAGCTCACGGTCCGAAGGTGTTGCCGATGCGTAGATTATCTGACGTTGTAACGACATAAATTCATCAAATTTTAAAGGCCGATTATCCAGAGCGCTGGGCAAACGGAATCCATATTCCACCAGGGTTTCCTTACGCTTGCGATCACCGTTATACATTCCCTGAATCTGGGGCAACGTCACATGGGATTCGTCGACAATTGTAATAAAATCATCAGGGAAAAAATCAATCAGGGTCCAGGGACGTTCCCCCGGTTTCCGGCCGGAGAAATACCGGGAATAATTCTCAATTCCGGAACAATACCCCACTTCCTGCATCATTTCCAAATCAAAATTGGTGCGTTGCTCCAACCGCTGGGCTTCCAGCAGTTTCCCCAGATTTCGCAACTCTTCCAAGCGGGCGTTTAATTCTTTTCGTATTTCCACAACGATTCGGGCAATTGTTTTCTGATCGGTCACGAAATGACGGGCCGGGAAAATATTTAAAATATCCAATTCCCGGATGATTTCTCCGGTCAAAACATCGAACGTGGTAATGGCGTCAATCTCACTGCCGAATAATTCCAACCGTACGGCCACGTCCTCATAAGCCGGAAATATTTCAATCACATCGCCACGAACCCGGAAATTTCCCCGTTCCAGCACCGCATCGTTGCGTAAATAGTGGATGTTTATCAGTTGTTTCAGGAATTTTCTCCGGTCCAACTGTTCCCCCCGTCGCAGACGAATAACCTGTTCGCGATACTCACTGGGAGATCCGATTCCATAGATGCAGGAAACCGAACTGACAACAATCACATCCTTGCGCTGCATAAGTGAACTGGTTGTTTTCAAACGCAGTTTGTCTATCTCCTCATTCATGGAGAAGTCTTTTTCAATAAAAGTATCGGTAACCGGCAGATAGGCTTCCGGCTGATAATAATCATAATAACTGATAAAATATTCGACGGCATTTTCCGGGAATAATTGTTTAAACTCCCCGAATAACTGCGCCGCCAAAGTCTTGTTGTGGGAGATAATCAGCGTAGGACGCCGAACGGTTTCGATGACCTTTGCAATTGTATAGGTTTTACCGGATCCGGTAACCCCCAACAACGTCTGGTGTTTTAAACCACGATTTAAGCCATTAACCAGCTCCTTGATCGCCCGCGGTTGGTCGCCACTGGGTTTAAAATCGGAATGTATACGAAACTCTGCCATATTGACCAAAATTACGTCGATAACCTATATGGATGCAATGGCAGAGAATAAAAGATGAGAGGGATCATGGAATTGAAACGTGGTGCGTGTCGGAACGTCGTGGAGACCCCGATGAAGCGTAGCAACTGTCGGGGAAACGTTAAACGTAATGAGTGAAACGTGAAACGTAATCACTGTTTCAAACAAACATTGAATATTAACATTAAGAATTACCGATTCCCGGGTCATTATGGTATTCGGAGGAATTCATTGTACCGTTACACCCTTTAATTCGTAGGCGTCGGATTCGGTAATCAGGACATTAACAAACGAACCGGGCTGTACGATCCCGCTGATACGGACCAGGTTATCAACTTCCGGAGAATCGAATTCGGTACGTCCCAAGGCAACGCCATCCTTCACCTCGTCAACTACAACCACCATTTCCCGTCCTACCAACCGGGCGTTCTTTTCCGCGCTGATTTCGTTCTGGAGGTCCATCACAACGGCCTTTCTTTCGTCTTTTAATGCCCGCGGAACATTATCAGGAAGATTAGCCGCCGGGGTTCCCTCTTCCTCCGAATAGGTAAAAACCCCTAAACGATCAAATTCAATTTCACGAAGAAAATCGCATAACATTTTAAAATCGTCTTCGGTCTCGCCCGGATATCCAACGATGATGGAAGTCCGCAAACGGATCTCCGGAATCGCTTCGCGCAACCGTTGGATACGATCGCGAATTCCTTCCCGCCCCAGCCCCCGACGCATGGACATCAGGATTCGGTCGGAAGCATGTTGCACCGGAATATCCAGGTAACGGCACACCTTGGCGGCGGTGGCCATGGCATCAATAATCCGTTGCGACAGATGAGCCGGATGGGCGTAATGGATTCGAATCCATCGCAGGTCGTCATCAATCGTATCCAACTCTTTAATCAGATCGCTTAAATACACTTTATCCGTCAAATCCCAGCCGTAAGAAGTCGAATCCTGAGCGATAACCAACAGTTCCTTTACGCCCCCTTCAACCAATCTTTTCGCTTCGGAAAGAATATCCGGAATCGTTCGACTTTTCTGCAGTCCGCGCATGATCGGAATACTGCAAAAAGAGCATCCGTTATCGCACCCTTCGGCAATTTTCAGATAAGCGTAATGTCCGGGAGTCAACAGGGACCGGAAAAACAGGGGATCATCCTTAGCATGGGGTTTACCGGTCAAAAAGGATACGACCTGTCGGTGATCATTGGTGCCGAAAAAACGGTCAACTTCGGGTAATTCCCGTTGCAACGCGGCGCGATATCTTTCCGACAGGCATCCCATAACAACCAGTTGCTTCAATCTGCCGTGTTTCTTGAGCTCAGCCGCCTGCAAAATAACATCGATTGATTCTTCCCGGGCCTGATCCAGAAAACCACAGGTATTGACCACGATCGTTTCCGCTTTCTCCGGATCGTCAACAACCTCAACCGTGGACTTCCTTAAGCCTCCTAACAGGATTTCCGAATCAACCAGGTTTTTCGCGCATCCGAGACTGATTATATTGACTGTCGGTCGCTCCGATTCACTCATGATCACGCCCGAAAAGGGACTCCACATAGTCCTTAGAAACAAAGGGATAAAGGTCTTCCAATTGCTCCCCGATTCCCACAAATTTCACGGGAATGCGCAATTGACTGTTCAGAGCGAAAACAATTCCCCCTTTTGCGGTCCCATCCATCTTGGTTAATACCGCTCCGTCGATGCGTAAATGCTCGGTAAATGTTCGGGCCTGGACCAGAGAATTCTGCCCCAGATTGGCATCGATCGTGATGAACGACCGCACGGCAAATTCCGGAAAACGATCACGAATTACGCGATACATTTTGTTCAGTTCCGTCATCAGGTTTTTATGCGTATGCAACCGACCGGCGGTATCGATAAGGGCCACATCCGCCCGCATAGCCTTGGCCGCCGTCAGACCGTCGAAAAGCACAGCCGCCGGTTCCCGTGATTGTTCGTTACATATCAAACGAATATTCAAACGGTTCGACCAGATCATTAACTGTTCCGCCGCCGCGGCCCGATAAGTATCGGTACCGATCAGGACAACTTTTTTCCCCTGATTGCGATAATAATTCGCCAATTTGGCGGTAGTCGTCGTTTTACCGGTTCCGTTCACCCCCACAACCATTATCGCCACCGGGCATGGACTTTCCTGGTTCGAATCCGATTCCCCGGGGAGAATGGAGATTAAATGTTCCTTAACAGCGGCAATGAAATCTTTCCCGGCATTCTTTCTGACTACCTCCACTATGGATTCAACGGTCTTATACCCCAAATCGGCCGCCAGTAAAGAATCTTCCAATTCCTCCAATGACTCACCGTCCACTCGCTTTCGCGCCAATACGGCGAAAGCATCGGACAGAGATTCTCTGGTGCGACGTAACGCGTGGAATAACTTATCCAGGAATTTCAAATGGAATCAGAGGTGTTTTAATTGATCAAAAAAGGTTTTTAAATAAACCAACCAACTGATTACCAGTAAGCTAAAAGCCCCCCACAGAGAGAGGAGCCGCAGCCAGTCCAAGTACGGAACCTGAAAAATATGCAACGTAATGGTCAGGGCGGAAAACCCTATCGCCCATTTACCATACCGATTGGAACTCATAACAAATTGCGTGTGATTTATCAAATAAACCGCCGGTATGGCAATGGTTAAATATCGAATTAAATAGACGATAAAAAACCAAGCCGGGAAGCGGTTGAAAAGCACCAGGTAAAAAGAAACGGTTATTACCACAATAAAATCAGCGATCGGATCCAACCATTTTCCGATATGGGTTACTTCATGCGCCCGACGCGCGAAAAAACCGTCCAGCGCATCGGAAGCCACGGCAATAACGATCAAAATAAACGTGATCATTTTCCATTCGGGTACCCGCAGTGAATAGATAATGGGTACCGCCATAAAAGCTCTCATCAGGCTGATAAAATTGGCTACCGTCAAAATCCTTTCCGGATCCGTGATTTTTACTTTGCTGGTATGGTCACCCAAGGTATACTTTTTCTTTTCGGATTAACGATTGATCATCCAACGAAAAAATGAAATCGCAACAATAATTAACAAATTCATTATCGTGGGAAACAATGATCAGGTGTTTATTCAACAAAATTTTATGTAAATAACGATACAAAATTAACCTCTGTTCCCATCCTAAACCAAATGTTGGCTCATCCAGAATTAAAATATCGTACTCACAGTGGGTTAAAATGATAATCAAGGCCAATCTAAGCGCTGACCAGGGTATATCCAAGGCATAACGATCCTTGATCAGGTTCCAATTTACCTGGTAATTCAATAAGGTTTTCAGACACTGTACGCGCTTGGCGGGGACTAATTTCCCTTCCTTTTCCAAATCGACTAAAAAATTGCTAAGCGTATCGGCGCCCAGTAATCGTTCCGGGAACTGGTCCAGATATCCGATCGCCGGTTCTGAATTTGTCCCCAGGTCTATTTTCAATCGCCCTTCCGAGGGCTTAAGCAGACCCAGCATAATCGCCGCCAGTGTCGTTTTACCGGAACCATTAAGTCCGATAAGCCCCAAACTGCGAATGTTTTTTCCACGCATAGTGACTTTTTTCAGGAGCGGAATATTATCGTAACCGAACGTTAAATTTTCAGAGGTGACGGACATTCGTCCCGGTTTCATTTTACTTTTCGGATATTGCAGGGAACGGTAAGATTCAATATTTGCAAAAGATGAAAGGGTCAGCTCATTGGCCGTATGACCGAACCGCAGATCGGAATATTCGGATGTAAACCAGAGAACGATCAGATTGTTTTGATTAATTTCCTTTTTTATCTGATCCACAATTTCCTGTTTGTAACGTTCGTTTAAAAACGACAATCCATCGTCAATGACAATCAATTTGGCCGGTGTGCTGAAGCCGGTTACGATATTGAGCAGTTCCTTTTCGCCGCCACTGAGGGTGATCGGATGCCGATTCCAATCGGTCGAAAAAAGCAATTTTTTCTTCAATCCCTTTATGCGGGCCTGAATTGTTTCGTTATCCTTTTCGAAACATTCCAGGGAAAACGCCAGCTCCGCTTTGATGGTCGGACTGACAATTTGATTCTCGGGGTTTTGCAGAATCATTTGAACCGGTTCGGGTTTGGCATGCACATCAAGCGTAAAATTGGTTTTGCCGGCAAACGGAAGGCCGATTAATTGCCGGATAAAATTCGTTTTCCCCACACCGCTTTCACCATAGATGACATGCAGTCCGGGGGTAAACTCCACAAACTGTTTTTTTTCGGAGAATTTTTGAAAATAAATCGAAAATGATAATGTATTAATCACGGATGATACTACGCACCACGCGGGTTGCGGACCCCAGGTTTTGGTGGATCACATCGGTGGCGGCATAGCTGGCTTTTAAAAAATCGTTTTTATCATGAAAAAGGTGCCTGATATGGTTGTACACTTCTTCTCCGGAGGAAATGGAATATCCTCCCCCGGCGCCAATCAATGCTTCCGCCTCCGGCGAATTCGCGTAGCGGGGACCGAACAAGACCGGCAGACGGGCTATCGCCGGTTCCATTACATTATGCACCCCGGTGGAAAATCCACCGCCGACATAGGCAATTTGTCCCTGCCAGTATAACTTTGACAAAATGCCAACCACACCGACCACCACGACCCGGACTCCGTTCAGCTTCAACCTGGTTTTTGATCGCAATATTCTTGTGGAAAAGCCCTGGTCCTTAAACAGGCGAACCGAAGATTCCACGTATCGCGGCGACGGTTCATGGGGAACCCAGAGCAACGAAATCTCCTCATCTTCTTTCAATAAGGTGATGATGGCATCGATAATCACCGTTTCATCTTCCGGCCAGACGCTACCGACCACGATCCGTTTATCACGCAGTAATACCGAAATCGTTCGTTCCTTGGTGAATTGGTCGGCCCGTTTTTTCACCTGGTCATAACGGGGATTTCCAAGGACCCGGATCAGGGGGCTATGTTTCGGTTTGACTATTTTCTGCAGGCGTAAATAATCTTCCTTATTGATGGTATAAATCGAAGCGAACGACTGGTACACTGATCGGTAGAAACTGCGAATCCCCGGATACAGCTTACTGGTTCCTTTGGCAAAATGCGCGGCAAATATGGTGGTGTGAATTTTCCGATGATAGGCAACCCATATGAAATTGGGCCAGATATCATAAGCGGCAAAAATAATCTTCTTGGGTTTAACAATTTTCAGGGCGCGACGGACGCTCCATATAAAATCAAACGGGAGGTAAATTTTACAATCGATATTATCATCTTTCACATTTTTGTATCCCGAGGGCGAAAAAAAACTTACCAAAATCATCGAATTGGGTTCGATTTCACGCAGCCCGGCTACTACCGGACGAACCTGCTCATATTCGCCATGAGAAGCGGCATGAAACCAGTAAACGGTTCGCGGACGATTGTCACCGGTAGAAAAAGCATTTTTCAGGTGGGATATGGTACCCAATCGGCCTTTAAACCCTTCACGCAATTTATTGTGGAACAGGGAGCCTACCGACCCAAACAGGAACAACAAGGGGTAAAAAATGATATTATACAAAGTCGCCCAGAATATTGTCATACCGCAAACTGCCTTCTTAAATCGTTCCAGACCAAATCCGGCTTCAGCAAGGTCATACAAAATTGTTCTTTACGATAACATGGATTTTTGCCGTTTTGAGAGCACGGCCGGCACCAAAGATCGCTAACTTCATAGGTTTTGGAAACCGGTAAATTAGCTCCTCCACCGGTTTCCCTGGAGGTGGGTCCTAAGATCATTGCGACCCTCACACCCAGGGCTTCAGCGGCATGAACCAGTCCCGTATCGCTGCCAATGACTAATTTCGCCCTCGACAGTATCGCCATGGCCATCCGAAGATCCGTTTTCCCCCGGAGATTGATGAGTTCGGGAATTGTTGCCGCCAGGCTGTCACAAATAGTATCTTTGGCCCCTCCCACCACAACAATGTCACCGAGGTCGGCTTCTTCCAGCTGTTTAATCAATGCGCGGTAATAATCCAACCGCCATATTTTCTGTTTCCAGGCCGCTCCGGGAACCAAAACAAGGTAATCACCGGACACCCCGCATGCGCGCAAATAATCCGCCGCTTGTTGTTGCTCAATTGTCGAAACTTTTAATTCCGTTTGAGGAAGTTGGGACCAATCATCCACAAGGTCCTTCAGCGGCTGATGCAATAACCACCGCTGGGAAAAGCAATCGGGGAAATGATTCAGGTGCAACCAAAATAATTTAAAGCGCAGCCAGCGTGGCTTCTTTAATACCCGGACAACGGTGGAACGGATTCTCCGTCGGATGATTTGAGACCGTAAGGTATTGTGCAAATCAATAACCAAGTCGTATTCGGCATCATTTAAAAAATTGCCCACTATTGTTAATTGCCGATATTTCGCCGATTTTTCCAGACTGATGATTTGATCAATATTCGGCTGACCTTCCAACAAGGGAACGAACGGTTCCAACGTTAGAAAATGAATTTTTACGGTGGGGAAAGCCTTACGCAACGTAGCTAAGGGGGAGGTAGTTAGAACAATATCACCAATTGAACTGAATCTGATTAACAGGATCTTCAATGAAATGATTAACCGAAGAAAAAATAGCTATATTGATGTATCCCATGATAACCGATTTTTACCAAACATTGTTTACCGGTTATCATTCCAGTTCTATTCAGACACAATCTACTTGGTCCGTTGGGCGTTGAAAGCGATTAAATCGATCATCGATTGTTTATAAGGAGAATCAGGATAGGGAGCGATGGCTTCCATAGCCTGATTGGAATATTCATCGATTTTGTGCCGGGCATATTCGAACCCCCCGGCGCTATCGATGATATCGCGCAATTCCTGCAAAACCCGGGAAGATTTTTTTCGTTTTCTCAGAATCGCGTTAATTTGTCTGGTTTCCGCTTTCGTTAAGGTGCTGAAGCTATGGATCAACGGCAACGTGAGCATGTTTTTTCGCACGTCCGAAGCCATATCCTTGCCGGTTTCCGCTTCGCTGCCTAAAAGGTCAAACATGTCGTCTTTGATCTGAAAGGCCATTCCCAAACGGGCACCATAGGTGCGCATCGCTTCGCGATCTTTTTCCTGCCGGGAAGAGGTAATGGCTCCCAATTCACAACTGGTTGAAACCAGCGAAGCCGTTTTCTGAAAGATCACCCGGTAATACGTATCTTCCGTCATGGATTTGGTGATGCTTTTTTCGATCTGCAGAATTTCACCGGCGCTAAGTTGTTCCGCTGTTTTGGAAATTAATTCCAGGGCTTCAAAATCCTTGAGTCCGATCATATTAATCAGGGCTTTGCTGAGGATAAAATCCCCCATCAACACGGAAACCTTATTCTTCCACACCCTGTTGATCGATGGCCATCCGCGTCGGCTTTTGGCCTCATCCACCACGTCATCATGAATAAGGGTCGCGATATGCAGGAGCTCAATCATCGCCGCGGCGCGATAGCTGTTTAGCGTTGGCTGTCCACAAACCCGCGCCGCCAAAATAGTAAGAATCGGCCGTATATGTTTCCCCTTGTGCCGTAAAATATATTTTGCGATAGTATTAATCAAACGGACTTCGGAATGAAGGGCGTCTTCAAATTCCTTTTGAAATAATTTAATATCCTCGAAAATCGGTGAGGTAATCTGTTTCAGGGATTTAACATCCTGGCGCATGGTAAAATTTACCCTTATTGCGACGCATCACCAATGGCTGTTTTCCGTTTGGAAGCCAGCCAGGTAACACCAATACTTATTTCATACAAACACATTAAAGGAATGGTCATTACAATCATACTTACCGGATCGGGTGGCGTGATTATGGCCGAAAGAATCATAATAATAACGATTGCGTGACGCCGGTATTCACGCATGAATTTGGGCGTCAACAAGCCAATAACGGCAAGCAAATAGGAGGCGATTGGTAATTCGAAGATTAATCCGGTACCCAGCATAATCCAGGTCATAAAACTAAGGTAATACTTAATAGAAACATTATTTTGAATATCCCCGTAACCCATGGAAGAAAAGAAGTTCAGCGAAAACGGAATGATGACAAAATACGCGAATACTATTCCCACAACAAAGGAAAAGTAGGTAAAAATGATTACCGGATAAACGTACCGCCGTTCGGTGGCATACAAACCGGGCGCGATAAACTTCCATAACTGGTAAGTCAATACGGGGATTGCCAGGACCACTCCCCCCACAAAGGCCAATCCCCACTTTACCATAAACATTCCCTGTACCGTAAGGACCTGCAGACTGAACGGGTGATCAATCAATTGCGTGGGACGGACCAGTATTTCAATTATCTTGTCCACGAAGAAGAAGGTAATCACCGCGCCCACGAATACCGCCGCAAACGATTTTATCAATCGCCAGCGCAACTCTTCCAGATGTTCCAGGAAGGTCATTTCCTTTGCGGCTGGTTCAGTCATGGGAAGTTGTATTCACTAAGGCCCAGGCAATCTCATGGGGTGACGCCTTCACCGAATCCACATTGCGAGTGGCTTCTTCCAGTTGTCGGAGGCGGTTCGAGGTCCAAAATTCCGACAGCAGTTTATCCTGGATTAACGTTAAGATACGATTGCGGTGTCTTTGCAAATATTTCTTCGCCAATACTCCCGATTCCTTCATTCGATCCACATGTTCCATCAGGCCGCCGTAAAATTCGGGGATCCCCTCCCCGGTAGTGGCCACCGTATTAATCACCGGAGGTTCCGGTTTATCTTCTTTGCTAAAAGTATGCAATAAGTTCCGCAGTACTTGCGATAAACGACCGGCTCCTTCCCGGTCGGATTTATTAATGACGAAAATATCCGCTATTTCTATCAGTCCGGCTTTCATTAATTGAATATCATCACCGGATTCCGGGGTAAGAACGACCACCGTCACATCCACCGCTTTTATAATATCATGCTCCCCCTGACCAACGCCAACCGTTTCAAAAATCACGACCTGTTTCCCGCTGGCCGCCAATACATCGCCCACATCCTGGGCTTTTCGTGCCAATCCGCCCAACTCACCGTGGGAACCCATACTGCGAATAAACACATCATCATTCCAGGAATAGCGGTTCATGCGCACGCGGTCGCCCAATAATGCTCCGCCGGTAAACGGGCTGGTCGGATCAACGGCAACAACGCCGACGGATTGATCATGTTTCAGAAATTCATCGATTAATTTATCGACCAGGGTACTTTTACCGGCACCGGGCGGGCCGGTTATCCCTATCCGCAAGGCTTTATTGGTATAAGGATATAATTCAACGAAAAAATCCTCGGGAATGTCTCCATTATTTTCGATTTGGCTGATCACACGGGATAGAACGCGATGATCATTTTGACGGATACGTTCCAGAACCGTGCTATCCATTACGGGAACTGGTGATAAGGTGAACTAAGAGAATATCTTACAAAAGGTCATAAAATCGAGGATAACCAACGCTTTTCCGTCGCGTTCAATATATCCCTTTTCCTCGAGGATTTTCAACGTCCGGGAAACCGTTTCCCGCGATGTTCCGGCCATGTTGGCAATATCCTGTTGATAAGGAAGGTTCCGTACGGTAACGGCTCCTCCTTTGATCGTTCCTAATTCTTCGGCTAAACGGATTAAAGTTATGGCAATGCGTTGTTCCGCATCACTTAACGACAGGCTTTCAATTTGTTGATCGCTGCGACGCAAGCGACGAGTCAATTCCTCCAATAAATGGATGGCAATCTTCGGAAATTGTTCCAATATCTCTAAAAAATCACTGCGTTTAATCGTTAAGGCTTCGGCTTCATCAATCGCCACAATGTTCGCCGATCGCCCTTCGCCATCCAATAAGGACATTTCGCCAAAAAAATCACCTTCCCCAAGCATAGCCAGGATCACCTCACGACCGTCATCGCTCATGCGCGTAACTTTTACGCTTCCCCGTGAAATAACGAAAAAGGTCTCGCCCAAGCTTTCTTCCATTAAAATTATCTGGCCTTTATGGTATGAACGCGTGACCATTCGTTCGGAAATCTTTTTTAAAGAAGACTGGCTAAGATCGGAAAAAAGAGGAACTGACTGTAAAAGTTCAATTTTATCCATGCCAAAAAATAAGCTTTTTCGATTTGAATTCAAATTCCAAAAAACACGGTTTAAAAGAGAATATTATGAAGGAGTTAGACCAAGGACAAAAGGAACAGATGTTTACACCCGGAAGTTCCGGGATATTTTGACTCTCCACGGGGAGAAAAACCGGCCAGGAGTATCTTTCTCCCGAAGAACAAATCGACCTCACTGTCAACTCCTTTGTAATTCTTTCAGCCAATCATTGAACTGCAATCCCGCGCTTGGTAAATTGACTATGTTGTGACGAAGGCCCCGGATAAATACACACTTTTACACCATACCGCCGACACCGGCATCGAAGTTACCGGTGAATCATTGGCAAAACTTTTTGAAAATGCGGCTACCGGTCTTTTCGCCCTTATTACTGATGTGGAAAAGGTACAACCCAGAGAGCGGATCCGCATCACAATTCCCAGGCAAGACCCCGAAGAAATGTTGCGTTTCTGGCTGGAAAACTTATTACAGCATTTCAATATGGAAGCGTGGCTTTTCTCCCGATTCAGGATCGATATGAAGAACGGAACACAATGCTTAGGGACAGCCCGGGGGGAACATTATGACCCCTCTAAGCATGATATTTACACGGAAATCAAGGGAATCACCTATCATTGTTTTGAGGTCAAACAACATAACCGAAAATGGATAGCCAGGTTCATCCTGGATGTGTAAAAATGAAGCTGAAACAAATTCATGATTTTTTATGGGAAGTACCACAAACCGGTGGAATGCGGGTTCCGGGACGAATCTACGCCAACGATTATTTGTTACGTTCCATCATCGATGATCCTTGCGTTGAGCAGGTCAGGAACGTGGCTCATCTGCCCGGTATCTTGCGATATTCCCTGGCCATGCCCGATATCCACTGGGGTTACGGTTTTCCCATTGGAGGAGTCGCTGCCATGGATATCCATGAAGGTGTAATTTCCCCCGGCGGTGTTGGCTATGACATTAATTGCGGGGTTCGGCTCCTTGCTACCGATCTCACGCGTGAAGAGCTCCAGCCCCGGATTAAGCATCTTCTGGCTAAATTATTTACGCAGATACCGACCGGGATCGGCTCCCATGGCGCCATTCCGAACTTATCAATAAAAGATTTGAATCGTCTGTTGACCGATGGTGTTCCGCGGGCAATATCAATGGGGTTCGGCTCGAGTGAAGATCGGACCTATATTGAGGAGCAAGGATGCATCGCCGATGCCCGCCCTGAGAATGTCAGCGAATACGCAAAAAAGAGGGGTGCCAGGCAGTTAGGAACCTTAGGTTCCGGAAATCATTTTCTTGAAGTCGACTATATCGATAAAATTTTCGCTCCCGCCATTGCCCGACAACTCGGTTTAAAGAAAGGGCAAATCGTAATTATCATTCATACCGGTTCCCGGGGACTGGGTTACCAGATCTGCGATGATTATTTAAAGACCACCTTAAAAGCCGCGGACAAATACGGCTTCGCCCTCCCCGACCGGCAACTTGCCTGCGCGCCCATTCAGTCTCCGGAAGGACAGGCTTACTTAGGCGCCATGCGTGCCGCCGCTAATTTTGCTTTTGTCAATCGCCAGGTAATCAAACATTTAACCGAGGAGGCCTTTCTGAGCGCTTTATCGATTTCTCCCCGGGAATTGAACTTGCGGACGATTTATGATATTTGTCATAACATCGCCAAATTCGAGGAGCATAATATTGATGGATCTGTCACCACGGTCTGTGTGCACCGCAAAGGCGCGACCCGGGCCTTTAACCCGGGGCATCCTGATCTACCTGATAATTATCGAACCATCGGCCAGCCGGTCTTGGTGCCCGGTGATATGGGTCGGTATTCTTTTTTGTGCGTCGGTACGGATCGCGCCATGGCGGAAACATTCGGTTCCACTTGTCACGGCGCGGGTCGCATGATGAGCCGGAGAAAATCCAGTAAGGTCAGTAAATCAATGAATATGATCGAGGAATTACATCACCGTGGGGTCGAAATAATGGCCCGGGGCAAGCGGACAATTGCGGAAGAAATGCCCCATGCCTATAAAGATGTAGCCGATGTGGTAGCCGTCATGGATGGAGCCGGAATCAGTAAAAAAGTGGCCCGGTTCCGTCCCATAGGAGTTATTAAAGGATAGAATCAAAAGGTTTTTGCGATGGGAAATACATCCAGGATATATGTGGTTCAGGGAGACATCACTCAGCAACAGGTCGATGCAATTGTAAATGCCGCCAATACTTCCCTGCTGGGCGGAGGCGGTGTGGACGGCGCCATACATCGGGCGGCCGGTCCCGCACTGTTGGAAGAATGCCGTCGCCTGGGTGGTTGTCCCACCGGAGAAGCGCGCATAACCAAGGGATACAATTTACCGGCGAAATATGTTATTCACACCGTAGGACCGGTCTGGCGTGGGGGCGATTCCAATGAAGCGGAATTATTGGCCCGTTGCTATCGCTCTTCCCTTGAACTGGCAATCGAACACGACGTACGCACAATTGCCTTTCCGAATATCAGCACCGGTATCTATCGCTTTCCGAAACAATTGGCGGCCGAAATCGCCATTAAGGAAGTATCCGAGTTTCTGAACCAACACGATCGGCTTGAAAAAGTGATATTTGTTACTTTCGATCGGGAGAATTATCGGATTTATATGAATTTACTGGGTGGTTAACTTCACCAGTTGCCGATATGCGAAACGTGATATGTTTGTAAAATATTACTTGTGGGTTGATAAATTATATCCAAATTCTATTGTATTCTTCATTTTTGGATATCCATGAAGGCAAAGACACAGGTTGAGGAAAAGAGTCTGAAACGTGAAACATGTCGGAGCGTTTCGACTGTCGGGAACGTATGATATTCCCCTTGCATGTTTATGCCCCGATTTAAGAAAAAACCATGTTCGATATTCCCCTGACACTTGCCTATCTTTCCGGCGGATTAGGACTTCCCAACTTTTCGACTTACCAATTATTAACATATTCCCCACCGAGTTAAGTATACAAAAAAATAATTCCTCATACTTTCCCCCTGAAAATATTCTCTCCTCAGTCTTCGCCTAAGCCTAAGCCTTTTTCAATTTCAATATGTTTACGTATTCTTTTTACAATAGTTAAATAGTAACTGACATTCAAAAGCAAATAAGACACGAGGGTTTTCCAATAAGGTATCATTGAAAAACCCTCGTGTTGTGTTCACTTATTTATTGCCGGGAGTAATAATCCGGCAATAAATCTCATTCTGATGGATTATCCGATAGCGGTCGGTCCGGTTTCACCGGTTCGAATGCGGATACATTGCTCAATCGGTAACACGAATATCTTACCACGTCCTTCTTCTTCATCGACCCCTTTAGCCACACTACAAATGGCATCCACGGCCGCATCCACATATTCATCGTTGACAGCAATTTCAATACGCACTTTCTTCAACAATTTAATATCATGAGCGATTCCACGATATATCTCATGTATCGGTGTTTCCATACCTCTTCCCAACACATTAGAGACGGTGAACTTGTGGATCTTTTTTCTCAATAATGCTTCCTTAATGGCGGGAAGTTCCTGAGGCTGAACGATTGCAATTATCAGTTTCATAACCTATCCTCTTCTTATAATTATTGACATTATCAATTTCATGGTTAACCTAATACAACCTTTAGCAACTTACAACACCGGGCATTACATTAACCATATTGACACACTTATTCAGCAGTAAAAATCTGAAAACCACTGTAAGCTTCTTCACCATGTTCGCTGATATCCAGCCCACGCAATTCATCTTCTTCGGAGACCCGGAGAATACCGAGGCTTTTCAAGAAGGTAAATAAGGCGTACATCGTTCCGAAGGCCCAGATTGGTATCACTACTGAACCGATTATTTGGGAAGTAAGGGAATAGGGTCCGAAGATCCCCGTGGCAATACCGCCCCAGATACCGCATAAACCATGGACCGGCCAGGCACCGACAGGGTCATCAATCTTTAGATTATCAAGCAATTTAATCCCCAATACCACAAGAATTCCCGCAACGAGGCCAATTATGATCGCTTCATTGTTGGTAACGGAATCACAATTCGCGGTAATTCCGACCAGACCCGCCAAGGCACCATTCAAAGCCATGGTAAGATCCGGCTTCTTATACAGAGACCAGGCCAACAACATTGAAAATACCGCACCGGCGGCCGCCGCGAGAGTTGTATTAGTGGCGATAAGCATAACCGCGTTGGTGTTATCCGCACCGGTGATAGCCAACTGACTTCCGGGGTTAAAACCATACCAGCCGATCCATAGGATGAATACACCCAAGGCAGCAAGGGCAAGATTGTGACCGGGGATCGCATTTACCTGACCATTCCGCGAGAAACGACCGATACGCGGACCGAGGACCAAAGCGCCTGCTAAACCGGCAAACCCACCTACCGAATGGACTACAATCGATCCGGCAAAATCATAGAAACCCAAGGCATCCAGCCATCCTCCACCCCATTTCCAGAAACCACTTATGGGATAAACGAGTCCGGTAATAATAATCGAGTATATGAGGTACGATTTAAACTGCATGCGACCGGCAACCGAACCTGATACAATGGTTGCTGCCGTGGCCGCAAAAGCAACCTGGAATAACCAGTCCACCTGGGGATTCAAAGCACCAGCCGCTGGTGTGGGAGGAACAGAACTGATTCCGAAACCGGCGAATCCGAACCAACCACCTAAATATGAGTTCCCATACATTAAACTATATCCTATTGCATAGTATAGAATCACTCCCAAACTCATGTCCATGAAATTCTTGAACAGAATGTTCACAACATTTTTGGAACGGTTCAGGCCGGCTTCCAGCATCGCAAAACCGGATTGCATGAAGAGAACCAATACGGCCGCCAGGAACAAGAACATATTATCAATGGCATATGCATTTATTGCCGTTTCCGAGCTGGCGAACAGCACTGTCTGTGACAGTAAAATCATAGCCATAATTAAAAAGATCTTTTTCATTTTTATTTCTCCAGTCTCATTTATCTTTTATTAGAAACTTACTCCAAAAACAAGAAAGGAAGTTTCTCCGTCAGGATTGATGATGTAGGACGCGCTATAGCTATCCTTGGACACATTAACCCCTACGTGAACGGCATCAAAAGCGCCATCGGTCGTATAAAATCCGTCTCCAAGTCCTACAACCAGATCGGCGCTGTATCCGTCGCTGGCAGGTAATTCATAGCCAATTTCCAAATATTTGGATTTATCCGCATCTCCCCGGACATCGACAGCACCCATTATACTTAGGGCACCTAATCCGTAAGAGGCACTGAGTTCAAGGGTATGAACTCCCGCTTCATCGCCATAATCGAAGAAATTATCATTCCCATCATAATCCGGGAAAAAGTAATCCGTCAACGTCAATCCGAAAGAACCGAAAGAAGCCGTAATATAAAGATCATTTTCGTTCCAACCGGGGCTGTCGGTTAACGACCAGGCCGCTGATGCGCCTATCTCAATGTTTTTAATGGCGTAGCTTAGTCCGGGTTGAATACTGGGAGAGTTTCCGTAGTCAGTTCCGCGCCAAACATAACGGCTTACCAAACTTGCCCCCATGCCTACCTGGCCAAAGGCTACTGTTATGTTGACAATCGCTACCATCGCTAACAATACTGTTCTAAGTATCATCTTTCTTTTCATCTTTCTTTTTACCTTTCTTTTATCATGAATTCGGTTAATTCGACAAAATCCGATCCTTTTTACGGGTGGAACAATAAATTAAAACGACCATTAAAAGCAAGAAATATTTAGGTTTTATATTAATTATACCTAAATATATTCTGTTTATTATTAATATATCCTTAATTATTTATCTTTATAGCCCAAATAAATATCAACCCTATATTGTCGGTTTTCTCCCTTATTTCGTAGGTTTGCCCTAAGAAACCAAACGAGAAACGAGTAGAAATCTTCCGGGATGTTATATCGATCTTATAGAAACATGGATTAACGCTTGGGGAAACGATATAATACATCTTTAACACTCTATTATTTTCTTTTTGCCGGGAAGGCGATTTAACCTGCCGGCAAATTGGTTTATAGTACTTTTATTAAGGTATTACACAAATATTGACTTTCGGTTGACTTCCTGTAGTAATTCAGGATAATTTTCCGCCCAATATTCAAAGGAATAAAAACAGAATGGATCGACATCCACAACAGATAAAACGTAACCGGCAGGACGAAACACGCCGGGAGAGAAATATTCAAAATATGTCCCGTTTACGGACATTAATTAAAAACGTATTAAACTCCGACGAAGCCGGGGTTGCGGAAAAATATTATAAGCAGGCAGTAAGTTTTATTGACAAAATGGCCAATAAAAAATTAATCCATAAAAATACTGCCGCAAGGAAAAAGGCTCAGATTACGCGTCATCTGAATTCTTTGACACAAACCTGAGGCAATAAATTAGCCGGATTAGGTTTGTTCCATATTTTTGCCTTATAAAATATAATCAGGTATAATCCACCCCAAAATAGTATCTACCCCCCAATTATCGCTTGGACACCTGATAATTTGGGGCTTCCTTTACAATCCTGACTTCGTGAGGATGGTTTTCTTTCATTCCGGCCATCGTTATCTGGATGAAATTTGATCTTTCTCCGAACTCGCGAATGGTTCTTACTCCACAATATCCCATGGATGACCGTACTCCCCCCACCAGTTGATGAATGGTCTTCCGTACCGGTCCCCGGTAGGGAACCATACCTTCAATTCCTTCCGGAACCAATTTAGTCGCTTCCGCCCCCTCCTGAAAATAGCGGTCGCCGCTGCCCTGTTTCATGGCTCCCAGGGAGCCCATTCCACGATACGATTTATATTGCCGGCCTTCATATAAAATGGCTTCACCGGGACTTTCATCCATTCCGGCCAACAAACTACCCAGCATCACGGCATCGGCCCCGGCCGCCAGGGCTTTGGCTATGTCGCCACTGTAACGAATACCCCCATCGGCAATTACGGGAATGTTGTGTCTTCGGGCTTCATCGACGCTGTCCATAATCGCTGACAATTGGGGTACTCCCACACCCGCGATTACGCGGGTAGTACAACTGGCCCCGGCGCCAATACCCACCTTCACGCAATCCACTCCGGCTTCGATTAAGGCCTTAACACCATCACCGGTGGCCACATTGCCGGCGATCAGATCCACGTCTCCGATTTTGGACTTTATTTCCTTAATCGTCCGTAATACACCGGCCGAATGTCCATGGGCGGTATCGATTACCACCACATCCACTTCGGCCCCGGCCAGCGCTTCGGCCCGCTCAACGGCGTCTTTCCCAACTCCAACGGCAGCGCCAACCAACAAACGACCATTTTTATCCTTGGACGCGTTCGGAAACTGCTCTTTTTTCTGAATATCCTTAACCGTGATCAAACCTTTCAAATTCCCGGAAGCGTCGACAACCAACAATTTCTCAATCCGATGTTTTTGCAGTATCTCCTTGGCCTTGTCCAGGGTTGTTCCTTCCCGGACGGTAATCAGGTTTTCGGAAGTCATACATGCCTTCACGGGCAAATCCAGGTTGGTTTCGAAACGAATGTCACGATTGGTCAGGATACCCACCAATTTCCCATTTTCGACCACCGGTAAACCACTGATATGAAAATGAGACATCAAACGTTTGGCCTCCCGGATGGTTTTATTTGCATCCAAGGTTACCGGATTACGGATCATCCCGCTTTCGGACCGTTTAACCCGATCGACCATCCGTACCTGTTCCGCGATCTCCAAATTTTTGTGAATCACACCGATTCCACCTTCCCTCGCAAGGGCAACGGCCATTTCACTTTCCGTCACCGTATCCATGGCAGCGCTGATAATGGGGATATTCAACGAAAGCCGGGAAGTTAGTCGGGTCGTAAGATCCACTTCCCTGGGAAGTACGTGCGATTCCTGAGGTACCAACAAAACATCGTCAAATGTTAATGCATATCGAAAAGGGGGGCGATTTAACACGATTATTTACTCCAATTCCAAATATTTTTGAACAGTATTAATTATTTTTCCATTTCTAATCATTTCGGATACAATTCCGATATCTTTACTTAAGGGGCGGTCACCCTGGGTAAAATGAACATCTTTCTTCAAACTATCGATAATCAGCCGGGTCCCATGTCCGGGCTTTAACCGTTTATGATAGGCCATAATCGAATTAACGGCAATCAGGATTTCAATAGCAAGGATAAACGTCACGTTTTCAATGATCCGCAGGACTTTGCGTCCCGCCCAGGGCGCCATGCTGACAAAATCCTCATGTCCGGCCGAAGTGGGAATGGAATCGACACTGGCGGGATGCGCTAAAGACTTATTCTCGGAAGCCAAAGCCGCGGCGGTTACCTGGGCAACCATGTATCCCGATTCCAGTCCCGGATTGTGAGCGAGAAAGGGAGGAATCTTATTATCAATCCCCTTCATGAATAAGTGAATCCGCCGTTCGGAAATGGCGCCGATTTCACTCATGGCAATCGCCAACATGTCCAACGCCTGCGCAACCGGTTCAGCGTGAAAATGTCCGGAACTATACACTTCACCGGTGTTCATTATCAAAGGGTTGTCACTGACACTGTTAATTTCATGATCAATCATGACCCGGGCCGCCGCGAATACATCGCGGCTACTGCCGTGGACATGGGGGATACACCGGATGCTGTAGGGATCCTGAACCCGATTGCAATCCTTGTGAGACAATACGATTTCACTTCCCTCCAGGATTTTCCAGATATTTCGGGCTGACTGTTGTTGGCCGGGATGACATTTCAATTGATGGATGGCTGCTATAAACACGTCACGGGACGAAAGAGTCGCCTCGACCGATAACGCGCCCGCAAGATCCGCTGTTTTTAATAACATATCTGCTGATAAAAGAGCTTTAACAGCCAGCGCGGTGGAAACCTGGGTCCCGTTAATCAGGCTCAAACCTTCTTTCGGTTGTAAAGACAGGGGCTCTATTCCGACTTCTTTCAAGGCCAACAAAGTGGGCACGACGCGATCCCGGAAAAGGGCTTCCCCTTCTCCGATTAGTGACAGGGCAACATGCGCCAGGGGGGCCAAATCGCCACTGGCGCCCACGGACCCTTTACGGGGGATCACGGGCAATATATCGTGGTTTAAAAAACGAATGATTTGTCTTGCCACTTCCAATCGAACACCACTTATTCCCTTGGCAAACGTCAGTAGTTTCAAAAACATTACCAGGCGCGTCAAACCCTTGTCCAACGGTTTCCCCACACCGGCGGCGTGGCTCCGGACCAGATTCAATTGCAATTGCATCTGATCTTCCCTACTAATCGAAATCTTACTGAGATTCCCGAACCCCGTATTAACACCGTAAATCCGGGTGCCTTTATTCAACAATACTTTCAATCGTGCATGCGATTGAATGATATTTTTTTGTGCTGCTCGGGAAAGGCGGACTTTAACAGGCGTCGTGAAAAACGATTTAAAATCCAGGTAAGAATATCTATCGGGTGTAACCGAAACAATCGCCATGAAGTAATTTAGGGCGATTGTCTGTCTCAATACAATAAGAAGCGTCCGGTAAAATAAATGCCGTCAAGCATCCCTGTCTACACTGCGTTACGCCAGGCAAGCCTGCTTGACGGTTTTTGCTGAGAGATCACGCTCGACAACCGAGGACGGTTGTCGTACTTTTGTATCCCTGCTTGACGATTTCTGTTGATGCATCCTACTCGACAACCAGGGAACCTGTACCGCAACGGCGGGATGGTTGTCGTACTTTAACATTAATACTTCAAATCTTCGAGATGGGTAAATACCTGCATGCGGACCGGGATTGCGGCGCTGAAATGTTTCCCGTAGGATTTCGTCACTACCCGGTCATCCAGCACAATGAAAACGCCTTCATCGGAGGTTGTGCGAATTAAACGACCAAACCCCTGTCGAAACTTGATAACGCATTCCGGCACGGAAAATTCGTCAAACGAATTGCCTCCCTGCTCATGGATTTTAGCGGAATAGGCTCTGATTACCGGTTCCGAGGGTACATCGAAAGGCAGTTTGGTAATGATCAATACCTCTAACAGGTCACCGGGTAAGTCCACCCCCTCCCAAAAAGCATTGGTACCCAACAATATACCATTGGATGATTGATGCATTCCGCGGATCATCGCGTAGCGCGAAGTACCATGCACCTGAGCGTAAATCGGGAGGTCACGACCCTCGAATTTGGCGCGCAACGCCCGGTACACACCATTTAAAGTATTATATGAAGTAAACAGGGCCATTATCCTTTTATTATACTTCTTATGGCAATTATATATCGCCTCCGCCAACGCCGATGGGTTATTGGTAATGCTTATGGAACCGCCGTACTGAAGATACGTAACCTGGTCTTCATAATAAAAGGGGCTGGGGTATGTCCGGGTAATTACTTGTTGGGGATCCATCTGGTTCAGTCCGGAACGGTTCAGGAAATAATCAAAACTGTCATCGACCTGAAGGGTCGCTGACGTAAGCACACAATGTTCCACCGCTTCGAAGAATTTATCGGCCAATATTTTCGCCACGTCCACCGGCGCGCAATGGAGCGAAATGTTCAACTGGCCGGAAGAATAACCGCGACGCACAAACTGTCCCTCCTGCCAGTAAACCCAATCGGTATCTTGTTGTGACGTAAGGGTGGCCAATCGTGTTGTCAATTCAATCAATATTTCCTGTTGTTGTTCAAAAACCTGGTGTAAAGCGGGATAATCCAGCTTACTTTCATCTTTCGCCAACAATTCCCTGGCTAATTGTTTTATCGTTTCTAAAAGGTCCTGAAGCGCTTTCCCCAGTGTGACCAATTCACCATAAACTTCATTAAACTCTTCCGCAAGGTTTTCAATTATGTACTTCCTGGGGTAAAAATCGTTAATATTGTACCGGTTTGCGAAATTGAGGTTCAACATTTCAAAGAGGGTTTTAGCCGCTTGTTTGGCATCATTTACATTCTGTTCGAGCGTTTTCCGCAATTTCTCAAATTCGGGATAATGTCCCGACAGCAATTTCAGGACACTGCTCCAGCGCACATTCCCCTGGTATTTCGGGTCGAGGGTTTGCAATTGTACCATGACCGATGTCTGGTCCAGATGGATGGTTAATTGCCGGTAGGCGGTTCCGATTAAATTATGCGCTTCGTCGATGATAATCGTATTATAGGGGGGTAATATTCCCGGCGCTCCTATTTCGGATAACAGGAGGGCATGATTAACAATAATAAAATCAGCGTCATAAACCGCCCGGCGAACCTTCCCGAAGAAACAACCATGGTATTTATTGCAGAGGTTGGTGGTACAAAACCCCGCATCACTCTGGATTAAACTTACCACCCTGGTGGGACGGTTGCTCCAAAAGCCGGTACATTCCGACATATCCCCCGTTTGGGTATGGTGAACCCAGATCAGAATCGGGATCAGGCTTTCCACCTCACTGTCATTCAGGATTTTTGCGGCGTCGGCAATCACCCAATTCAAACGCGTCAAACAAATATAATTATTCCGCCCTTTCAGGATCACCGCCAGTAAGGAAACATCCAGCGCCTTGGCCAAGAGTGGTAAATCCTTATGGAATAATTGATCCTGCAGGTGTTTTGTGTGACAGGAGATTATTGTGGGGCCCTCGAAATCGGATATTAAGGAACATTTCAAGGCCGGGAATAAATACGCCAATGATTTTCCCAAACCGGTTCCCGCCTCGACCACTCCGATGTTGGCATCATTGGTAATGATTTTTTCCACGAATTCGGCATACCGGATTTGATTGACACGTTCTTCGTAATTTTCCAGTACACCACTTAACAGGCCCTCTTTCGCAAATACATCCTCCGCTGAAATCGACCGGATATCCCGGGTACCTGAATATTCAAAAATATTTTTGTATACCGGGCGTCTGATCTTTGATTCGGTCAAACCCTTTTTCAAGTCCCCACGCGCGGTTAAGACATTCGCCAAATCCACAAATAACGCCTTATTCGGAATGGTCGACGATTTGATTAAGGCCAGGATTTTCGATACGACCTCCAAAGGGAGGGAGGCGGTTTCTTCCACCAGGCGGAGAAAAATCAGCCCGCAATTTTCCGCATCTTTTTCAGCGCGGTGCGATCCGCTCGATGACAGTCCCATTTCATCGGCGATTGATCCCAAATTATAGGCCGATCGATCGAACAATACGGAGCGCGCCAGTTGCAGTGTGTCGTAAAGCTTGTGCTCGACATATGGTCGCCCGTGGCGGTCATGCAAGGCTTTCAGGAAGCTGATGTCAAAGGAAATATGATGGGCCACCAAGGGAGCGTTACCCAGGAAGGCAAAGAAATCCGCAATAACCTCTTTTTCGGGAGGGGCATCTTCCACCATGGAATTTGAAATGCCGGTAATATCGGTTATTACCTCCGAAATCTGTTTCCCGGGATTAACCAGGGTAACAAACCGATCGGTTATTTGTCCGTCAACAAACCGCACGGCCGCAATTTCTATGATCCGGTCTTCAACCGGATCCAGTCCGGTGGTTTCAAAATCGAAAGCAACGAATTCGGATAAATTTAATTGTTTTAAGATTGCTGATATTTCCATGTGTTTACTCTGGTTTATAATTCAATTGTTTATAAAATATTTGAATTGTTGATTGGGTTCGGAATAGGTTTGAAAAGCGCTGATGATCACTACAGCCTTGCAAATAAACGAACCACATCAATTAATAACGTGGGTTTCTGGGCCACGGCGATCGAAAATAATTTCAATAATGACCGGTCGTCAACGGAAACAGCGGCAATCCGGCTGGCGATACGATTCAGATCGTCATCCGAAAACCGGAAGATGGCCTCTTTCAAGCGATAATACCGTTCATGGTTGCGCCCGCCTATTTTATGCCACCGGTGTTCATACTCCCGCAGGTTTTTCATGTGCAGATCCTTACGGTTTTTGATTAATTCCACGGCCGTCTCCGCCGCCAATAAGCCACTCCGCATGGCTGAAATAATACCCCCGCCCGTCATCGGATTCACGGTACGGGCGGCATCACCAACCAACATCAGACCATTGGCAACGATTTGTTTAAGTGTTTTGGCTACGGGGACTCCGCCGGCCACCGTTGTTAAAACGGATGCCTGGGGATATTTCCATTCCAGGAATTCATCAAGGAAACGACAGGCGGCTTTACCTTCCCGGGCATAATTTCCCGAAATCCCCAGGCCGATATTGGCCATATGTCTCCCCTTGGGGAATACCCACAAATATCCTCCCGGCGCCCATTTTTTGGACAGGTAAAATTCAAATCGATCCGGTTCCACGTCGATTCCCGAAACCGTTTTCTGAATGGCCGATTCCATATCCTTTAATTTCAACTGGGTACGTATCCCCATCCAGCGACCGACACGACTTTCGACCCCATCGGCTCCGACTACCAGTTTTGCACGGACTTCGAAAGGTTCATTCAGGTATGTCCCCTTCACCCCGACCGCGTAATCATTGTCAATCAGCAGCCCATCCACATAGGCCTTGGTGATGACAATCGCCCCCTCTTCGACGGCCATGTCAGCCAGATCGTAATCGAAGATCCGGCGGTCCAGGATATACCCCTTTTCTTTCATATCGAATTCCACACTGGACTCATTCGGGGCGACCAATTTTATCCTCGTGATAGTCGATTTAATCCACCTGTCCCGGGGTTCGTGAAAAATTCTTAAACCAGCGTCACTTACGGCTTCCCCGCAACGAACCGGGACACCGATGTCACGATCTTTTTCCAGGACAAGAACCGACAGGCCCCCCCGGGCGGCGATTCGTGCAAAGGTCGATCCGGCGGGTCCTCCCCCCACCACCACTACATCAAACTGCTGTTTTTTCCACATGACTTAATACTTCAATCGGACAAATAAAAATACATAAATCGCAGTCCACACACTCGTCGTCGTCAATCTCAATGACGGCCTCTTTGACTTCAATACAATCCGTGGGGCAAAGCCCTACACAGCAACCGCAAAAATCACATTTATTCTCTTCGATTCTAATCATTTCAATACAAAATCCCGACTACAGGGGTGATGAATCAACCCGGAAGCAAGCGTATTTCAACATTACAATCAATCTATTGTTCCTCATCCATATGGACGCTGAATGTAGGATAGACTATCTGGTGCCGGAAATAATAATAGTACCGTAAGGCATAAAATAAAATTACCAACGGTATTAAAAACCAGGCTTCCCGGGCGGAAACAAACATGGCCATGATAAATATCGAAAATATCCTGGACCGCTGAACATGACGAACATGCGATGTGACGGACGCGACAACCAGGAACGGCAAATAGACTACAGAAGCCGTACTTGCAACCGGATCGTCAAGATAATAACCAATCACCGTGGCCGCGACGGTTAATAATAACGCGACAAACACGTACACTCGTTTTTTGGATTGGGAAGCAATTGTCACCTCACCGCTTTTTTCATCTTTATTCAGAGGAATGGCAAAAACAAACATAACCGCTATTAAAAACAGGAGATAGGGAATACTGTATTTTATCCCCACCAGGGGATTACTACCCCATCCCAATAGAAAAAGCGCCAGACCGAAAAGCGAATAAACCCCGATTTCCTTCACGGTCGGTGTCGCCTTCAATATCCCTCGTTTCAGAACGAAAACGGCCACAATATACGTAACTACCGCCAGCGACAAAATTCCAATATGCCAGGGGGTAAATTCCCAGAAAAAATGCCGCTCAACGTACCCCGCGTGCGTGCCCATTCCGGCGACGAACATGGTCCATATCCAGAACCAATCCAACGGTCTGTACTCCATGAAGCCATCCAGGGACTTCGCGAGACCGGAAAGGCGTTTATATAGTGACGAGTCCGGGGGAATGATCTTGGCAATCAGCATGATTACCCTTTCTTCGTTTTGAGTTATTCTTCAAACCCTGTGTGAAATCCGCCGGCTGGCGGAAAACGTGTTGCGTCTTTTCCAGGATTGACATGTCTTTTCACAAGGGACAAGTTACTTAATAAGCCCTATGGAATAGAGAAAAACAATCAGGATCATCACCGGGGATAGATATTTCAAAAACCATTTCCATGACCGTATGATTCCCGCATGTTTTTCAAACAAGTTTACGGCACCTTTTTTCAGTTCCACAACGGCCCGATCCAGGCCCCAAACCCAGGCCACAAAGATGGAAATAAAAAAGCCACCAACCGGTAAAAGGATATTTGAAGCCAGAAAATCCATGACATCGAAGAAGGTATGATCAAACAATTTATAATCGGCCAGGAGATTAAACGATAAGGCGCTGGGCACACCCAACAGGAAAGTTATAAAGCCAAAGACCAGCACGGCCCTGTGCCGGGTCCAGTTCATCTCGTCCACAAAAAAGGCAACAACGACTTCCAGTAATGAAATGGCCGATGTTAAAGCCGCCAATGTTAGTAATAAGAAAAACAGGATCGCGAAAAGAAACCCGCCCGGCATCTTGGTAAACACCACCGGTAAAGTTCGGAATATCAATCCCGGACCGACGGCAGGATCTTGCGCGGTGGCAAAAACAGCGGTGAATATCGCGACGCCCGCCAACAGGGCAATTAACGTGTCCAGAATCACGATCTCCAAAGCGGCGGCGGGAATATTATCTTTTTCCGATAAATAGCTCCCGTAAGTCATCATGGCCCCCATTCCCAGGCTCAAGGTAAAAAAGGCGTGCCCTAAGGCAATCAATACCGATTGACTGGTGATTTTGCTCCAGTCAGGGTTCCATAAAAATGTCAACCCCTTATCGGCCCCTTCGAGGGTAACTCCCCGGATCACCAGGATGATCAGGATGACGAAAAGGACGGGCATCATGATTTTACTGCCCCGTTCAATCCCACCTTTCACGCCGAAATACACCACTATCATTGTTAAAATAAAAAACAGGCCGTGATACCCTATAACCCACCACGCGTTGTGAACCAATGCGTCGAAATGTTCGCCGGCGGAGGCGGCATCGGGATAATTGTAGAAAGTGCCTTTTACCGCTTCCACGATATAACCGATCGACCACCCGGCAACAACACTGTAAAACGACAAAATAATAAACCCTGCCAATACACCTATGCCACCCACCATGGTCCAGAAGGGACGACCATTTAATTTATTAAACGCTCCCACGGGATTTCTCTGGGTCGTTCGGCCTAATAATATTTCGGCTATCAAAACCGGCAATCCGATCATCGCGATACAGATTAAATAGATAAAAACAAAGGCCGCTCCACCATTTTCACCGGCGATATAGGGAAATTTCCAAATATTCCCCAACCCGATCGCCGAACCGGCGGCGGCCAGGATAAACCCGAACTTCGAACCCCAATGTTCACGTTTCTCAGCCATTTTTTTTAATCCTGTTTTTCTTTCTCAGGGGGTGGTTTTTCCAAATCTTCACTCATGATGGCATCGAATGATTGCAAATGAGCATCAACCACGGCATCCAATAAGCCGTAAATATAGATAAATCCTACCCACCATGCATATTTATTTCGTTTCTCCAAATAGCGATGACGCGGCAATGCAAACCCGTCGTCATAATTCCGGTAACTATCGCTATTCACCGAAAAACGCCAGTAAGCCAAAACTTCCAGGCCAACGATCATAACCGCTTTTGCATACCGACCGTTATAGACCTGTCCTCCACCCGGGAACAGCAAGGCGTACATGGCCGCTTTTTTCGGTGAATGATTTTGAAGAAGGGAGTCGGGTTCCTGTCCGTGACAAACCGCGATTATCAATCCGGACGCAATAATTAATTTGGCGAATTTCACCGGGAATCAATACCGTTACGACCCTATCGGTTCCGATTCACAGAGCGGCAACACATTCAATTTCGACCGCGGCTCCCAGCGGTAAGGCGGACACCTCCACCACCGATCTGGCGGGGTATTCCGACCCGGAAAACCGTTCCGAAAACACTTCGTTCAGGAGCGCGAATTGACCGAGATCGGTCAGAAACACGGTCAATTTCACTGCCTTGGAAAGATCGGAACCGGCGGCGCTTAAAATGGCATTGAGATTATGCAACACCTGATCAACCTGCCGCTTGAAATCACCATTAATTAGTTTCCCGGTTTTGGGATCCAGCGGGATTTGCCCGGCCGTAAACACCAGCCCGCCAGAAACAACAGCCTGATTGTACGGACCGATTGCTTCCGGGGCCAAGGGCGTATGAATGATTCTCCGTTCCATATTACTCCTCCTGTTTTTTTACCTGCCTATACACCTCCGGATCACGCACCCAAAGGCCCGGCTTGCAAAGGAACATTAACCGACGGGGATTCAATTTTCCAGGCACCAGGTGGCCAGTCCGATTTTGGGATCAAGTTCCCGCCAGGCATCGCCTTCCAATTTGTGCAGAACAAATTCACCCACCGCGGCGACAGACATTTCAAAAAGGTGGCCGCCCATCAATTCAAGGTCATGATTGCTGATGGTTATGTGAGCATGGATGAACGGAATCCCGTCCTTCAGAGCAATATTCCCCTGAAAGGATACCAACTCCCGCGTGCCAGGAATCGTTTTTTTAACGTACGTCTGTGACTCAACATCGTACGCCCCGATCTCAATTTCCTTCACCGCACCGATACCGGACAATTGCCCGTTTTGGATGCCGTGATCCTGACAAAATTTTATTAAGGTAGCCATTACCGGCTCATTTTGTTCGACATAAATATAAAACGTGGAATCAAACTGTTTGTATTGCATTTTCGTACTCGCTGTTATCCTGTTATTTTTTTGATATTGCTTCCTTAATCACATCAATACTGCCTTCGAGGGCCTTTTTCAACTTGGAAGAGTCTTTCCCCCCGGCGGTTGCCAGGTGCGGCTTTCCACCGCCTCCACCTTCCATTTGGGCGCCGATCGTTTTTGCCAAATCACCCGCTTTTACTCCGTTCTTAATAAGATCGCGGGTAACGACAACAACAATAGCCGGCTTTTTTTCGCCTTGCATTCCTAAAACACCCACCCCGGAATGTAAAGCCTCCAACAACTCATCCCCCAGAGACTTGAGCTCATCGAGGGTGGATACGTTCATTTCTTTTATGACAATGGTATGATCCCCGATCCTGGTTCCCTGAGTCACCAGGCTTTTCATATCCTGTTGCGGCGAAGAAGACCGTCGTTTCAAAGCTTTTTCCAGCTCTTTCCGCTGCTGAATTACATGTTCCAGACGTTGGGGTAATTCATCGACGGAGCACTTCAATTGCTGTTGCAATTGCGAAAGCAGGCGCGTTTGTTTCTGAATGTATTCGACCGCCTGTCGACCGGTTACGGCGACAATCCGGCGCACACCGGCCGCCAACGAAGACTCCTCGACAATCTTAAACAAGCCGATGTCCCCGGTCCGATCAACATGGACACCCCCGCATAACTCCTTCGAAAATTTACCTATCGTAACCACCCGTACTTCATCGCCGTACTTTTCCCCGAACAGCGCTTCCGCTCCTTCGGCCCGCGCCTCATCGAAACTCCGGTAGGCGATATCCAGGGGAATATTTTTCAGGATTTCCTGATTAACAATTTTTTCAATACGTTCGATTTCTTCCGGGGTGATTTTTTCGAAATGGGTTAAATCAAACCGCAGATAATCCGGTGAAACCAGAGAACCGGCCTGGTGAACATGGTCTCCTAAGACCTCTCTCAGAGCGGCGTGGAGCAAGTGGGTCGCGGTGTGGTTCAGCCGGATTGCCTGCCGGCGTTCGGAGTCCACCGAACAACGCACGACTTCGCCCACCTTTCGTTCCTCAAAATCCCCTTCGCAGTAATGAACAATCATCTCCCCTTCTTTTTTCGTGTCCACTACTCGCAAATCTATTCCGTCTCCGGTAATGGTGCCGGTATCACCGATTTGGCCTCCCGACTCGGCGTAAAAAGGAGTCCGGTCCAACACGATCAACATTCCCGTGTCGGATAAAGCCCAACGCCGAATATGGGAGTCCGTTTCCAACGTGTCATAACCTTCGAATTCCGAATCGGGTCCTTCGGAAACGGTTTTCCACTGAACTGTCCCGACAGTCGCTTTGAATTTCCCCGCCGCCTTGGCGCGCGCCCTTTGCCGCTCCATCTCTTTCCTGAACGTGGCTTCATCCACGGTAAGTCCCTTTTCCCGGGCCATAAGCTGGGTCAGATCCAAAGGAAAACCGTACGTATCGTATAGGCGGAAGGCTTCTTCACCGGGGATTACGTTTCCGGATAAGGTTTTCAATATGCGTTCGAAATGGGTCAAACCGCGATCCAGGGTATCGTTAAACGATATTTCCTCCGCCTTGATCACCTTGCGGATATGGGTTTGTTTATCAATCAGTTCAGGATAGACCGCGCCCATTATTTCACCTACCGTGTCGACAAGCTCATAAATGAACGGTTCGTGTTTTCCCAGGATTCGACCGAAGCGGGCGGCCCGGCGTAAGATTCGTCTTAACACATATCCTCGGCCTTCATTGGACGGCAGGGCGCCGTCGGCGATAGAGAAACTCAGCATCCGGATGTGATCGGCAATCACCCGATGGGGAGTCGGATTTTCGCGATACGAAATTCCGGTTATTTCCTCGACTTTGCGGATAATCGGTTGGAACAAATCGGTGTCATAATTACTGTTTTTACCTTGCAAAACGGTCACTATCCGCTCCAATCCGGCGCCGGTATCAACATGTTTACCGGGCAGTTCGTTCAATCGGCCCGTGCGGTCACGGTCAAATTGAATAAAAACCAGATTCCAAAGTTCCCAGTATAAAGCGGATTGATTCACGCCGGAAGCCGATTGCTTATTGATATCTTCGCCCACAAAATAGTGAATTTCCGAACAAGGTCCGCAAGGACCGGTGTCGCCCATCTCCCAAAAATTATCTTTGGCGCCGAATCGCAGGATACGTTCCGGCGCGATATCGGTAACCTTCGCCCAAAGGTCGAAAGCTTCGTCGTCATCGTGGTAAACGGTTGCCCACAGGCGGTTCTTGTCCAAACCCCAAACTTCCGTAAACAACTCCCAGGCCCAGCGAATGGCCTCCGCCTTGTAATAATCGGCAAAGGACCAGTTCCCCAACATTTCGAAAAAGGTATGGTGAAATGTGTCCACACCGACTTCCTCCAGGTCGTTATGTTTACCGCTGACACGAATGCACTTCTGACTGTTCACGACCCGGCGATAACGCGGCTCCTGTTCCCCGATGAATATCGATTTGAATTGATTCATTCCGGCATTCGTAAACAGCAATGTCGGATCATCCATGGGTACCACCGGTGAACTCCGAACGAATTTGTGGTCCCGGTCTTCGAAAAATTGAATAAACGATTGGCGTACGTCTTTACTTTTCATCTTATAATCACCAACGAATTAGGAAAACTCGCTACCTTTCGATTTTTCGGTTAATACCATTATTTACTCTATGCTGCTCTTTTAGGCTTACTCGCCCCCGTCCCGCGCATTACGGGCTTATCCACAGTGGCCTCGGTTGCCTCATCAACTCGTAACGATCAAATTTTTTAAAAGGTGAAACTGGTTTCAATTGCGGTGAGATTGACCATTTCATTTTCATCCTTCACATCGCCGTCGCCGTTTAAATCGCGAAATGTCCGCTGATAGGTATAAGTAAGCACCATTCCGGACCCCAATGCGAGTCCCAGGCGATATCCCATAATCGTGCTTTCGGTAAATTCAAATGAAAACAGGTTGGGAACGTTTCTTTGCTGGTAAAATAATTTGGCTGTTTTAATACGACTGATACTTTTCTGCAATTTCAGATTGGCGTAAAAATTCTGGTTGGGTGAATACGAAAATTCCTGGGTATCCTCATCCCAAATTTCTCCGGATAAATTCTGGTAGGCCGCTTCCGCCATAATCAGTTTCCCCAAGTCCAGACTTAAAAGCGCGTAAAAGCCTTTAAGGGGGCCATACCGGCCCAAACTGCTTTCTTTGGTAATGATCGCGGTTACGTTGCCCGCCTGACCGGTTCCTTCCCCACTGGTTGAAATGGAGGCCCGTTCAATCTGGTACGACTGGTTCCAGTAACCGAATTCAAATCTGCCCCGGGGGATCATCCGGTATTCCAGGTTAAACCGGGCCGGACCGAAACGGGTCGCGATGCCGACGGGAATAATTCCCGAACCGGTGGAAACTTTTTTCTTTTTCTCCGGGTCCCATGTTTTCCCGATCATCTTGGCCGCCTGGGCGTATATGGACACCGACATGTTGGATTCGACAACGATCGGGAAACCGATATCCAGGGCTATGGCGCCGACCGGGTCGCGGTCTTCCTTTATATTCAATGGTTCGTCCCGGCGCAGAATATCCCGGTCCAACACGATTGTCGTGTCCAGCGTCCAACCCGGAATCCGGCTATCCAAGGTATCGGTAATCCCATCTCCGTCAATATCCCATTCCAGGGGATCGTTATCCGCGATGCCATCGCCATCGGAATCGACCCAGTAAAATTTGTTATTGGGAAAATCATCAACCAGATCCGGCCGGCCGTCATCATCCTGATCCTTTAATCCCAGGTATTGATTTCTGTCCAGAATCACCGACACACCAACCGGTGTTCCGGGCATCAACGGCCGTTCGACACGCAAACCAACCAGACCCAGGTTTTCTTTAAAATCATTTACGAATCCCTGCACGGACAGCAGCTTGTTTTTCACACTCCATTCCAAACCGACTTTTCGCACCTGAGGATAAAGAACCGTATTGGCATAACCGTTCACCAGAATCCCATACCCCAAGGACACGCGATCAAGAGCGCCTATTTTAAAATAAACCGGATCCGTTCTATAACCGAAACGCACGTAGTAGATTTTATCGATCAATGTGTTTTTAATCGCCGACGGACTGGAGAAATCCCATTCATCCTTGTGGATATTCCCGTCCTGGTCGATGTACAGGACCAAATCGAGCGCGACCCCGAATTTCCAGATCGGAATGACCGGTCGCAGGGCAATTTGGTTCCAAATTTTGCCGTCGATGGTAACGGCCCCAAAAGCCCCCTGGACACTCCTGGCTTCCTGGGAGAATAGAACGCACGAAAAGATTATCGAAATAAGGATGATTGATGTTTGCTTCATTTTCAACGCGATAACGTCTGCGAAATTACCGTTCCACTCCCCCCGATTCAACCGGTAAATCCTGTATGTAGTACGTCAAGCATCCCTGGCTACACTGCGTTACGCCAGGCAAGCTTGGTTGACGGGTCCCATTGATAGATTACGCTCGACAACCAGGAAAAGAGTGCGTCGAACATTTATACCTGACGTTCCTTGTTGAGGGTTTAACTAATAGTCCATACTCGACAACCGAGGAACTTGTCCCGCAGCGGCAGGACGGTTGTCGTACAATGAAACCGTTAGTCGGACTCCGTCACGATGGCCGCCATGTTGTATTCTTCCTCGGCGGCGAGAAGACCCAGTTTCAGGGCGGCTAACGACCGGTAAATATCATGGATAAAGACCACCAGCGAACCGATTAAACAGAGCATACTGATAATAAACAAAGCGACAATGATCCAGGACGATTCAATCTGACACAGCGCGGTAATAAACAGGCTGATAATTAACACGGCTGCCGCCAGTAGACTGATTGACGCCAAGGTAATTGCCAGTCGGATCATGCAGGCCCGTTTCCACAGGATTTGGAGTTGTACCTGAATCCGGGCCCGTTTATTACCGGTGGCCTCCGGAATATGACGACTCAGACTCCGGGTACGATCGATGGCCCGGCCCAAGCGGTTGGTCATTGACAAAAGCAGCAAGCCAACGCCCGAAATAAAAATCATCGGCCCGATGGCTGTTTGAAGAATCGGAATACATTCGGAAATTGATGGTGTTTGCATTTTTATGAATTCATCCTAATAAAATTTTGCCCCAAAAGGGCCGAAATTTAGAGCTTTCCATTTCGCCATACCACTGCTGTCCGAAATAATTTAATAGGCAAATAGGGTCTATGTAACTTGACCTGCCGGGCGAAATCTTACGTGATGCGTGAAACGTGATGCGTGATACGTAGATCCCGGCGAAGCGCAGCGGATGTCGGGGAAACGTGGAAGAGCCAAAGATCAAGAGCCAAGAACCAAACTCCAAGGGCTAATCTGACTTAGGATCTTGCAAAGCTAATCAGAGGCTCAATCTCTCCTTGATCGGCTTTGTAAATTGCTTTCAAATATTTCTTTCTCGATTCGCTTGGCTGTATCAAATCAGCCCCACCCCAAGAAAACACTTTTTTCCTAAACACATGAGATATAAGGATATCAGCGCATAACCGTGAATGTCTTCCATTCCCATTTGGGAAAGGGTGTATCTTTACAAGTCTGTGTTTAAACCTGACCGCAATTTCATCATGTGAATATGTTTTATTCTCAATCCAATATTTACAATCATCCAGTAAAACTTTCAATTCCTGAGATATTTGAAACTTATCAACACCAATGTTCTTGTTCGTTCTCCTAAAAGTGCCGGCCCACTTCCAAACTCTGTTAAACATTCGTCTATGAACTTCGGTAATAAAATCAATGGTAAGGATTTTGTCGGCGTTAAAATTTTGTCTAAGTGTCCACTCGACAGCTGATTCAATATTCTGTTGTTCGAATTCATTAAGTTCACCTCTGGTAGCAATGGTTTCAATAAGTAATCCATCCTTCTCCTCTTCGGAGATTGGTGTTTGACCATAAATATAACTTAATTCTAATCCCATAAATACTTTGGTATGCTGGCTTGGATTTCCTCCGCTTTTTCCCGTATCGCCTGTGCGATTCTTTCATCGGAGGTTTTTTGATCCTCCAGGCTCATACTTACGGAGGTCCTTTGGACGATTTCTTTTGCTAATTCATGGGCTCTTTCTTCAATCATTTTTTTTAGTGTATAGTTTTTCGGAATAAACCCATAAACAAATTTCATATTTAGAGCCTCCCCTACTTGTCTGAGTACGTTTATGGAGACAGTTCCATTTCTTTCCCGCTCTTCAATCTCCCGTACACTTTGTGGAGTAATGGACATCCTGTTACCAAGCTGTCTTAAGGACATGTTCAATGCCTTCCTGATTGAATAGATCCAACCCTTGGGAGGAATGATGACATCAGCAAGATTCTTGTATTTGATAATCTTTCTGTCAAGCTGATCTATTATTAATTTACGTTCTTTCATAAGGCTACACCCTTAATTTTACAAAGCAATATTAAGGCTATAACCTGATATATGCAAATTGTTTTTAAGGTTATAGCCTTATTTTTATTGATCCCAACGGTTATAAATCACTAACATTTTACAGTGCCCTGGTCAACACGCCCACACAAATTAAAAGTTGTCTACGCTATCCATTCCCCTTCCGGTTCCTTTGCCTCTTCCTTTCCTGTTCATCTAACACTATCTTTCTCAGGCGAATGGATTTGGGGGTTACTTCAACGTATTCATCTTCGCCGACATATTCCATGGCTTCTTCCAGGGAGAACTTTATTGCCGGAGCAATGGACGTTTTTTCATCGGAACCGGCAGCCCGCATATTGGATAGTTTTTTCGTCTTGATTACATTTATTAATATATCATCCTGCCTTGTGCCCTCACCGATCACTTGTCCCGCATACACTTTTTCATTGGGTTCAATGAAAAATTTACCCCGGTCCTGCAGTTTGTCAATTGAATACGCGATGGCCGTTCCGGTTTTCATAGCTATCAACGCGCCATTTCTCTTGCTTTGGATTTCGCCTTTCCACGGCTCATAACCCTTGAACCGGTGCGAAATCACGGCCTCACCTTCGGTAGCCGTCAGGATCGGCTTGGTAAGTCCGATTAACCCCCTGGCCGATATTTTGAATTCAAGGAATATCCTGTCATTCCTGGTCTCGATATTCAGAATATCGCCTTTGCGCCTGGTAACGATCTCTATTACTTTTCCGGAAAACTCTTTGGGCACATTTACATTCAGCAGTTCGATCGGCTCATGTTTAAAACCATCGATTTCCTTAATCACCACTTTGGGCTGACCCAATTGAATTTCGTACCCCTCTCTCCTCATCGTTTCCACCAAAATGGATAAATGAAGAATACCCCGGCCGTAAACCAGTAATTTATCGGGTGAATCCGTTTCCTCGACCCTTAACGCCAGATTCTTCTCGATTTCCTTAAATAATCTTTGCCGGATATGCCGTGAGGTAACATACTTCCCCTCTCTCCCAAAAAACGGGGAGTTGTTAATGGTGAAAAGCATACTCATCGCCGGCTCATCGACGGCGATCGGCTTTAAAGCTTCCGGTTCATCAAAATCGGCAATGGTATCCCCGATGTCAAATTTTTCAAGTCCCATTATGGCTACTATTTCGCCGGACTTAACCTCTTCCTTGGTTTTTACTTTCCCCAGTCCTTCAAAAAGATAAAGTTCCTTAATGACCGATTTATTGATTTGACCGTCTCTCTGAATAACGGAAACCTGGTCACCCATTCTAATACTTCCCTTGTGCACCCTCCCAACGGCAATCTTCCCGGTATATGACGAATAGTCCAGGGAATTAATCTGCAATTGTAAAGTCCCCTGGTTATCCTTTGGCGGATCAATATATTCAATAATCGTGTCCAGCAAATAGGTAACATCGTTCGTCGGTGTTTTCCAGTCGGCTCCCATCCAGCCCTGTTTTGAGGAACCGTAAACCGTGGGAAAATCCAATTGCTCGTCCGTGGCATCCAGAGAATACATCAGTTCGAAAACAAGTTCGTTTACTTCTCCCGGATTGCAATTCGGTTTATCGACTTTATTGATCACGACGATCGGTTTCAAACCCAGTTCCAATGCTTTCTGCAAAACAAATCGCGTTTGCGGCATGGGTCCTTCAAAAGCGTCAACCAGCAACAGCACACCGTCGGCCATATTCAGGACGCGCTCTACTTCCCCTCCGAAATCCGAGTGGCCGGGAGTATCGATAATATTAATCTTCACTCCCTTATATCGCACTGACACATTCTTGGACAAAATGGTTATCCCGCGCTCCCGTTCCAGGTCACTTGAATCCAGGATCAAATCCCGCACTTCCTGATTATCCCGGAACAGTTTCACCTGATGGAGAATCCGATCCACCATCGTCGTTTTCCCATGGTCAACATGGGCAATAATTGCAATATTTCTAATATCCATTAAGTAATTTTCTTTCTTATCAAAATCGAACAATCCGCTAAGGCTGAGTTGGTTATCTTATTTCCAGCGAACCGGTGGAAATGTCAGGGGATAAAAGGAGTTTTCCCGGGGCGAAGGTGATTAAAATATCGGGAATTATTTATCCAGGCACATCATGTCTTTGTATTCCGCGCTTCTTTGGCAGACCGGTAATTTACCACCCGGGAAACCATATTTTTTCAAAAATATCTTGAATACGGGGTAGGTGCTATAGTTCATTATTGGATTTACAACCCGCATAGGTAATTATAAATTCGGGCTGTGAGGTGTTCAATAACAGTCCGGTTCTGCCCAACCCGATTTTATCTTCAATGCTCTCAACATTATTTCTCAAGGGCAGACCACAGAGTGAGCATTACAGATAAATCATATTCGTTAGAGTGCGTTTATTCTTAAAATTCTTAAAGCCGGGCATAAACCTGTGAGTGGAATATCATGCGTTCCCGACATTCGCTACGACACGTTTTACGTTTCAGATACTGTGTTTTAGCCTTTATCCAAAAATGAAAAAATAGTTTGATACTTCACTTTCGTTTAATTCCCCAACCAACTCACTTCCCCAATACACTCCTCCCCATTCCACTATCAGAGCAGGCTGTTATTTTTTTCAAAAAAACCGTCACCGTTTTTTTTCAAAAAATTCAATTTTGCTTATGACCCACTCCGCCTCGGGGTTCGCTTTTACGGTTTCTTTTCCCTGCTTGGAAATCCAGGTCCAGGCGCCGGTCGGGAAGCCGAACGAGTAATTCCCTTTTAAGGCAATTTCCCCGTTGTTCCACCACCAGGTCCAGGGCCCATCCTGGACACCTACTTTGAAGCCGCCCTCGACCCGTGGTTGCCCGTTTTCATACCATTCATATAATTTGCCGGTCCATTGACCATTACGGAAATTGTGTTCATACTTTTTATTTCCGTTCGCATACCACTCAACCTGAAGGCCGTGTTCCTTGCCGTTTTTCCAAAAGAACTCCCATTTCTTTTCTCCGCTAGGATACCACCCCAAATCAGGGCCTTCCTTGTAGCCGTAAATATACTTTGCTTCGCCTTCCTTTTGTCCGTTGGAATACCATAATACGATTTTCCCGTTCAGGCGATCTTCCTCGTACCGTTCTTCGGAAGATTTACGCCCGTTTTCATACCACAGGGTCCATAGCCCCACTTTCTGATTATTCCGATACGTTCCCTCCTGTTTGATTTGTCCGGACTCGTACCACTCGCGCCAGGGACCGTGTTTTTGATAATTCTTAAAAGTTAATTGCCATTTTTTCTGACCATTGGGGTACCACCAGGTCCATAAACTATCCTGGATTCCCCCGGTTAAGACCCCTTCGAATTCTTTCTGGTCGTTGTCGTAAAGATTATATACGACTCCCGAATAGGGTTCCTTTGCGTCGGGCAGGTACTTTCGGTTAATGCCGTTTTCGTCCATTCGATCAACCAGGTCCGTGATTTTAACCCGGGTTTGGGACTGGACGGGAACAACCAGCAATAATATTACGGACGACAGGAAGACGTTACGGATTCCCCGCGCGAGGGGTCTTTTCCGATCGCCCGGATTTACGGAATTGTTTTCCTGCCGGTAATTCATGTCATTAATGCCCTGGTCGGATTTAATCATGTTGTAATTTACTGTCTAATATCGATTTAAACATTTTTAATGTGGTGCGTGTCGGAACGGAGTGGAGATCCCGACGGAGCGCAGCGACTGTCGGGAAAACAGGGGACGTGAAACGTGATGCGTGTCGGAGCGTAGCGGAGACCCCGACAAAGCACAGCGCATGTCGGGGAAACGTAAAACGTGCTTATTTGGCTCTTGATATTTGGTTCTTGGTTCTTGTCCGCTGGCTGGCGGATTTGTTCTTGATTCTTAATACCATTGGACCTTTCGGAATATCCTGATGAAACTATTTCCGATCCGGTGTAGTTTCACGGGAATTTCAATGGCTGAAAACAACAAATTACGATGGATTCTTTTCCTGGTTATCGGTCTATGCCTGGGGAACGCGATTCCGGCCCAGGACCACCCGCGCGTGACAGACTTAAAAATTGAAGTCAAGCGTAACGGGTTATATTTCCAATTGCACACTTCCGAAGCCATTGCCGAGCGGAATATCACCGCCTGGGCCACGCCGACCAATTGGTTCTATATAACCATCCTGGGAGCGGTTTCCGACACGGCAAAGATCATGTCCACCAAGCCCCTTTACCCGGTCACGGAAATCCAGGCCACCAACACCGCCAATACCACCCAGTTGGCTTTTCGGATCGCCAAGCCGATCGAAAGCTTCGATTTTTACCGTTCCGATACGCCTCCCGAAATCCTGTTTAACCTGCGCTTCCCGATCGAAGAAGTTGTCACCGCCCTGATGGAAGAAAAACAGGACTCGTTTAATGCCCAGGGAAGTGACATGGAACCGGAAATTTCAAACGAAGAAAAAATTTACGGTCGCGTTCGCAACGCGCTGTATCTGGCGGGCACGACCTTGACGGTTACGGGGATCATATCCCAGGACGCTTCGGAAACCGGCATTGCCTGGGAATTGCCTACCGGATTGCTGATTTTATCCGGAACTTACCTGTATGACAAGTATATTCATCCCCATAGGAAAAAATGAGTAAACTCGCCGTCTATTACGCCATATTTTATGCCCTTGGATTAATTCTGATGGGCCTTTTTGCGAGAATTTATCTCCGTAAGCGAAAAACGAAACAATTACGTGACCGGAAACCATAATAGTACTCGCCGGCGCCGCCTGGCGCCCCGGAAAACTTTGCTGATCGTGTACGCCATCACCGGCCTGTTGATGGGCAAGGAATGGACTACGTCACAGTCCGCCGAGATCGTGATTGAGGCTTTCACGGACCAAACCACAATTCAGCATCTAACCCCCTACTTACTGGATATTGCCCTATACGGGCATTCTCTGCCGGAAGACCAGAAATTCGCGTTACAGCAACTGGGATTTAATTTTTCGAACGAACTGGTTTCCCGCTCTTGGGGAACCAGGCCGGAGGCCGAAGGGCTTGACCGGTTCTATGATCAGGGGATTTTTCGCTTCCATTACACCTTATCGGGATCACAGGCCGTCGATTCCACCGACAACAATGCCAATTCGATACCCGACTATATCGATCGGGTTTCCGCGACCTTCAACGCCGTGGCCGATCAAATTATTAACCGGATGGGGTATTATCGCCCCCCGGGCGATGGCTGGTTCCCGGCAGACTATGATAACGGCGGTTCCAACCACTACGATATTTATATCGATTCCCTGAACGCCAGCTATTATGGTTACACCCAAAGCGAATATTTCGCCGAAGACAACGGGGACAACGAATATTCTTCCGTAAAGGAAAATAACTCCATTACCAGCTATATCGTAATCAGGAACGACTACTATACCGGATTTCCTAACAACGAGTTGGAAAATATTCAGGTAACAGCCGCCCATGAATTTTTCCATGCCGTACAGTTTGGGTATGACTCTTACGAAATGCCATGGTTGAAGGAAGCCACCGCAGTGTGGATGGAAGAGGTCATTTTCGATGATATCAACGATTGTTATCAATATATGCCCTCCTGGTTCCAATCTCCCCATATTTCCCTGGACGCCAATGGCGATAACCACTGGTATGGTTCCTTTATCTATTTCGAATACATTTCCGAACATCTGGGCGGACCGAATACCATCCAGCGAATTTGGGACAAAAGCATTGTACTAAACAGTAAAAACGACGACTACAGTCATCTGGCGATTACGTCGGGATTGGCCCCGGAACTTTCGGATTTCAGCGACGCGCTGAACAAAATGGTGATTGCGAACCGGATCCTGTCGTCGAGTTCGCAGGCCGGGATATTCGCGTACGAAGAAGCCGAGGACTATCCCGTCATCGGACCGGCCACTTTTCAAACCGTTGCCTTTACGGCCGGCAAAACCATGACTATTAACAGTTCCAACCTGCAAAAATATGCCAGTCAATACACCCGCATAATTGCGAACACCCCTGTCCAGGTAACCCTGACCAACACCTCCGGACCGGAAAACGATTTAATGCTGCACGCCATCATGGAAACAACCACGGGGGATTATGTCGTTAAGACTTCCTCCCCGGTTAATATCGATCCCGCCCACGGCTACAGATGGATTTATTTAGCCGTCGTCAGCCAGAAAGCTGACGGCACCGATTGGGATTATCAATTAAGTCTGGATGACGGAGTTTATGATTCGTTTACCACCGATCGCCCCGAGGATTTTTCCCTTGCCAACCCCTATCCGAATCCCTTCAATCTGTCCAAATCACAATATCATCGGTTCACCAATATTGATGTAACCGTGTCCGTTCCGCAGCGGATAAAAATCTACATCGTGAACCTGAGCGGGAGAAAAGTCGCGAACATTTTCAATGGATATCTCCCTACCAAATACACCCCGTACCAGTTTACCTGGACGGGCCGGAATGACATCGGACAACGCGTCCCGGCGGGCATCTATCTCATCATCGCCGAAGGTAAACAACTCCAATTCTGGAAAAAGGTAACACTGCTGAAATAATCTCCGCCCTCGCGAAGCAAATTCTCCTTCATCAAGA
>JAADGP010000021.1 GCA_013152315.1 FCB group bacterium | reverse complement strand
AAAGAAAGGGATTAATTATGTTTTTCGGTTTTCGGAATTTTGAGGCCTTGTCCACCGGCGGATCGGCTCTTCAAACACGCGCCCGGGTCACGAAGTCACTCCGAAATCATTGATCAGCAATGCCCCGCGGTAGATATAATACATTCCCACCATCTGAACAACGTGATAAAGATCATTATGATTAAAATATTTGTGAAGATCAAAACCGCTCACCTGGATTCCGGCGGCAATAAAACTAATAACAACGCCGATTGATATCCAACCGGCTCCCGGATTGTGTAATGAAAATTTGCTGTACAACATTGCCAATAAAATAAACAGCATGGAAGGCACATAGAATATCACCACATTAATAAACCTGTCGTCCCGGCTTACAACAAACAGATATCCGGCCAATAAAACCACCGGTATCCATCGTAACCACTTCACAACTTGAAACGGAAACAAATGGTGCAACGTGGCCATTACCAGAAAGAAACTGGCAAATCCAATCGAGAACACGGTCATCTTCCAAATAGTCATCCTGACGACAACCGGGAAGTGCGGACCGAAGCCATGGCTTATTGCTCCCAACAGGCCTCCCAAAGCCAACAGGGCAAACCCGAAGCTCCAATGCCAATGGGTATTCATCAACCGAATGCCATACCATTCATGCAGTTCACGCGCGAAATACAGTCCCAATAACGCGATAAATAAATCAGTTAACGCTGTCATCGGCTCATAAACAATGATTCTACTCATTTTATCACCCATGTTATCGGTTACCCGCAACCGGTCGTTTTTCTAAATTACTACCCGAACGAAAGTTAACGCTTATCGATTTGCAAATCAGGGAATTAATAACCGGAGGAAAAGGCAAAACCAACACCGGAAAATGAAGTGTTAACCGAAAATATCCCACCATCAGAACTCCAGAATAAACCCTCCCACCGGTAGTATCTTATACTGATAAATATAATCGGTCGTACCATCGGCTTTGTATTGCAAGTCCCAGATATTGTCACGATCGAAAACATTTTGCAGATCGAAGTAAGACACAAGTGACATGCGACTACCGAAATTAATGTGCCACAGAATCATGATATCAAACCGATGATAAGGCGGAAACCGTTTGGTATTATAGTCAACACCGGTGGTTTCATACCATCTTCGCACTAAGTGATTATATACTTTGGGCGTATAGGGTTTGCCACCAACATAACGATAACGAAAAGAAAATTCCAATTCCTGGGCTCCCCAGCCAATAGTATTCCCAATAAGGCGAATCAGGAGGTTCCGTTTCCTTAACGGTTTAACGCCGGGTCCTTTCAAAGGAATTTTATACCCTCCGATAGCCGTCAGGACGTTTTTAAAATCGAAATCCCAGGGATAATATTTCCTCTCATTGGGATATCGCGGATCGCGGGCTTCGGCCCGATATAAGGAATAGGAGAAGGTTCCGAAAAAGTCTTTGGCCAGTTTCTTTTGCAGGAACAGTTCCACACCATAGGAACGCCCCTCACCCTTATTTACGTAAACCCGTGAACGATCAGCCGTATCAAGCGTGGTTACCGCCAGGGAAACAGGAATATCGTGGTAGGATTTCCAGTAGAGCTCCAGGGTTCCCCGGGTGTCTTCCGTAAAGAAATGTTCAAAACCAATAACCGCCTGGTTAGTGTATTTGCTTTTCAGTTTGGTGTTCTCCCTGTTCTTCCCCAGAAGTACCAAGCCCGGGGTTTGGAAATGGCGTCCGAATGCCAAATTCACGGATGATCGATCGGACAGGCGATAGGAAAATCCCAACCGGGGCGACAACCAGCTGAACTTGGTAAATTCATAATACCCGATACGCAATCCAAGGTTTACCGTAAGCCGAAGGAAAGGGCGCCATTTTGCCTGTAGAAATCCGCCGTAACGTGGATGCGATTCATCACGGTTAATCGACCAGGGGGAATAATTAGTTGATAACGGCTCTGATCGGCGCACCCGCACAAAATCCCAACTTCCGTCATCATTCCTGCTGCCATAATGCCAAACATCCTGTTCGTCCAGGTAGGTGGAATCGGGATCGGCTGTTTGAATGATGGGGAATACAGAAGTTTCCCAGGTCGCGCGGTCGATTATGGCAAATGTTGTGTCCGGCAACTGAGGGAAATTGTATTCATATAGCCACACCGTATCCGGCCTGAACCAGGCCTGGTAATCCATCCCCAATTGCTTGAGGTCCGCGCCACCACTCAGTTCAACCCGGGGGGATACACGCCAGACAAAATCACCTTTAACCTGGATGTCCCATTCGGTGTCATCCTGAAAATAATACGTGTTTTTAATTCCTTTGCCGTTATAGCGGAATACATCATATTTGAACCAGGCGTCGGTCCCGGCCACCGTAAACCGGCTTAATCCGTTGCCTTTCCAAAGGTGTTTATAGGTTAATCCGGCGGCGGATTGCTTCCCACGGGAATAAACATTCTCGGCTCCCCTGCTTTGGGCGACATTTTCTCCGAAAAGATCGATGGCATCGCTCCCGTGGATGAAATTGAAAATAAGTTTATCGGTTGGATTTATATCAAAAGTCAATTTCGCCTGGGTATTCCAGTATTTCGGAACGGCTGTTAATCCGGTCTGTTTTATTATCAGGTCCAAATAGCTTTTCCGATAGGAAACCATGTAAGAACCGCGGCCGGCGATGATGGGGCCCTCCGCAAAAAATCCAACCCCGGCCATACCCATGTCCAGATCAAAGGAATGAAAATCCCGGTTGCCTTCGCGGAGACGAATATCCATGACACTGGAAACCTTATCGCCATATTTGGCGGGAAACGCCCCGGCGATGAAATCGACACGATCCACAAACAGCGTATTAACCATATTTATCGGCCCGCCTCCGGTGCCCTGACGACCAAAGTGGTTGGGATTGGAAATTTCAATATTGTCCATGAGAAATAAATTTTCACCCGGGGCGCCGCCCCGAACCACAATCTCATTTTCCTGGTCAGCGGCGGAAACCACCGACGGCAAAGCCTGCATCATGCGCTGAATATCGATCGCCCCCGCGGGGTCGCGACGAATTTCCTCGAAATCAACGGTCCGGCTGGAAACAAAAGCGTCCTTTTCTTTCTGGTAATAAGCCCGTGTTACCGTCACCGATTCAAATTCGATGGGTTGTTCCAATAATTCAGCGCTGATAAAAACACCGCGACTGGCGCTCACGCGAACATTCATTTTGACCAATGGTTGGTAACCTATCATTTCAAACCGTATATGATAAAAGCCGGGTTCGATATTGGGAATGAGAAACATCCCGTTCTTATCGGTGGCGGTCCCAAGGCTCGTTCCCTGGACAATGACATTAACCCCCACTAGCGGCTGCTGGGTCGCCCCATCACGCACCTCACCTTTGATAAAACCGCCTTTCGCCAATAGTCCGGAAACAATAAGCACCGGAAACAACAACTTTTTAATAAACTTCATTCACCAATCTCCTTTAATATATCTTCCAACCACCGGATTAGGAACTGCTGGTAACCAATCCCGAAATCCAATGTTTTATACCGCAGAAATTGCTTCAAGTCCCGATCCGGGTCCGTTTGCGGCAGGGACTCACACAGTGACCGGTACTGCTCCAATACTGCTTTCTGAGCATCTAGATGGTTCGCGAGCAATTCGCGCCAATATTGGGGACCCAATTCACCGCCGAAATACATGGCCACCAGCAATGGTATTTTGACCTCATCTTTCAGAGTTTCACTTTGTAGATTACGAAATAACGCATCGCGTCCCGCATCGGTAATGGAGTATATTTTTTTATTCGGCGCTCCGGACTGATACTCCATGGTGAAATCCACCAATCCCTTTTTCGCCAGGGATTTTAAAGTGGTATATATTTGGGGATGGGTGGCATGCCAGTAGAATCCCACCGAAGCATCCATCCGTTTCGACAATTCATAGCCGGTAAGGGGCCCATCATTCAAAAATCCTAAGATAACGGTCTGCAAATCCATAGTCACTCTCGTTGAAATATATGTAATATATTATATATGTTAATTATTACATAACAAGCTTTTGTTACCCCGTGGATAATTTTATTTTTTGTTAATGATGATCGTATTATGGACCAAGTACTATTGGATCAAACACAATAATCACACCTTCGGCATTACTCTGTTTTGTGATTGAAATGAATACGGACCCGTAAAAAGAGAAAGGTAGAGGGGGGAATTAATCCAGCCGAATTCGCCAGCGGACATCACGTATCACGTTTCACGCATCAGGTACCACATTTCAAATCCCGTTTCTTAGAAATTCTCGGGAGAACCGTTCATCATTACCATTTGATATAACTCCGGTGAGGAATTACGAAAACAAAAAACTCTGCTGTGAAATAAGCAGAGTTTCGCTATCAGGGGAGAGAAATGGATGCTACTGTTTCAATCGGTACGCGCATCCTTCAATCGTTTTCAGGAATTTCTCGACCTGACTTTCCGTATGGAACAAATCGTCAACGGGTTCGAAAGTATCCACGGGATACATTTCGGGGTCGTATTCCCGGAGGAAGTTCGCCTCCAGCTTAACAATCATATCGCGCAATACTTGGGTGGGCAACCCCTTACTCCGCAGGAAGTTGATCGTCAAATTGATTTTTCCATCCGAAGAGAAATGGAATAACGGTAACAATCCGTAATCGGAATCGCAGCGAAACGTCAAAGTTCCGTGTTCATGACCGCGCCCCCAGGTTAAGCCGTCGGAGTACTTTTCAGCAAATTCAATGATGCGCAAACCGATTTTTGTCGTCTCACGACTACAATTTTTTTGCATGTCCTTAATAAATGATTCTTTATCCCATTTTGCCATGATGTAAAGATCCCCTGCGAGAAACGATTGAAAAAAAGTAAAAAACGCGGGTTGAATTTACGGACTTTTATAAGGAAAATAAAGAATCCGTTTACCTTTACCCCATAGTGTCGGATTCTTCTTGTTATATAAAACGTCGTCTTGTGTTCGGTCCTTAAAAGTAAGCTCTCACCTACCTGACGCTAAAAGAAGGGGCTTTCAATTCAAAACGGAGTCGTTCCTTTATCCAGGGGAAATCCGTCGGCGTGGTTTGATCGTCCCAACTCTGGTAAAGCGGCACATAAATACGAATTCCCACTACTTTCAATACAAAACCCGCGTCGAAATAGGCCCGCCCCAAATCGGAGGTTCCGGCTAAATCGACAAAAACCGCGCCCAATATTTTGGGGAGTGTCTGACTCAAATTCAGACCCCAGGCCAAAGCCTCGGAAACCATTGGCAATCCATTCCGCAGCGCCCGACCACGAAGGCCGGGTCCATCAAGAATAAACTGCTCATCATAGAGATTGTATGAACCTTTTCCATCATTGCTGATTCGATCAAGTACGAAAAAATTTTCGAATTCCGGGTCAACGCCACCGCCAAGGTAAGTACGATATTGATTGGGGATATTACGACTGTTAATAAATTTCCCGACCCACCCCCTTATCTTTGTAGACATTTTTTTACTCTGTTTATATTCAACATTACCGGCAACATGAATTCTTGAAAATGAGGCTCCGCCAAGGCTGGAAACAACGCCGACACTCCCGGAATATTTTAACAAAGGACTCCGGGTAAATGAGTATTCCACCCCCAGTTTTCCAATCGTAAAAAGGCCCGATGAATACAGAACATTATTCACAGCGCCATTGATAATATCATGTAAATAAAGTTTGCCCCGGATGACGGTTTTTGGTGTTTCTTCAACCGGCTTTCGCGATTCCCCCCGGAAACTGATTTTCACGCCGCGATGACCGGTATAATCACTGAACCCGGTTCCCAGCGTCACCGATCGAAAGCCCAGCGTCCGGTACATCGTTTTCTGCGCGGAAACGGAACCGACCAACCGATTATGATTGAAATCCCACATGGGTACCAGGGAAATACCGTATTGATAAGTCGGTATATAACCGCTGTACAACATTACCCCCGGGGTCCATCCGTTATACTGATTCCAACTAAGGAACCAGGGCAACCAATACCATTCCTTTTTCCCCTGGTCGGGCTGATCAAAAACAAAATGCAGATCAAAAGGCCGATAGGAAGAATTATTAGTCCGGTTGATATCCGGCATATAATTGTCCGGATCAATACGCACGTATTTCGCTCCCGCAACCATGGGGAACGCTCGCGTTGACGAAGAACCTGACAGCCAACGACGTTCTAACTCCTTACCTTGCTCATCGTAAAACGCTATCTCAACCGGCGGAGACATGGTTCCAAGGTTTTCCACCAGCACCTTGTCGCCCTCGATCTTTACGCTGTAATCAACAACTTTTGTTCCTTCAATCACATCATCGAAATACCAATCCAGATTGGTGTCCACGTGCTTGTTAAAAATTGTTTTCAGATCCTGCGGCCGGGGGTGTTTAAACTTCCAGGTTTCATAATAATCCCGGAATATTTCGTTCATCTTTTCCTCGCCCAGGTATTGCTGTAAAAACCGCGTGAAAATGGCGGTTTTGTAATAAACAATACTTCCATAATTCCGCCTGTTAAAATCCTGTGAAGGAATATCGATCGGTTGATCATCACCCAATAAAGCACGTTGACCATACCATACATTTCCCCTGAGCCAGGAATGCCGTATATTTCTTCCCACCCCTAATTTTTCCTGGAGGAATTTGGAAAATTTCGCTTTCCTGTTACGTCCCGCATATTTCTTGTCCCAGTAACGTAAATTTGAATATTGGTTCAATCCTTCATCCAACCAGGCGTGATCACGTTCATTCGATCCAAGAATCCCATAGAACCAATTATGGCCCACCTCGTGCATGATAACATATTCCAACATATCTTTTGAACCACCACTTGATATCACCGTGATGTTCGGATATTCCATTCCGCCGCCGGCTGACATATCCCCATCAACGGCGGTAATATGCTCATAGGGATAATCCCCGTAAAACCGGCTGTACCAATATCCAGCGTCGTGGATATACTCGATCGAATTTCTCCACAACTCGGCATTTTTCGGAAGATACATGCTCCAGAGTGTTACTTCGCGGGTGGAATCGGCTAAAAACAATTTGCCTTTACGAACAATCCAGTTGGGATCGGCAAACCAGGCAAAATCGTGAACTTTGTCCTGACGAAAATGAAGCGTTTTTAAAACGGTATCGGTCGCTTTTTGCGATTTGTCTTTTCCTTTTTTCTTACGGCTTTTTTCCAATTCCCTAATCTTTTTCTTAAACGCTTTTTTATCAAGATCATAAAGGGCGTCTCCCGCCAAAGCCAGGGAATCCAGCCAGGCATATTCCTCTTCCCCGTCCACCAATATCCCGGTTGCCATGATGCGATAATTTTCGGGCAATGTTATATACACGTCAAAGGAACCGAATTCACTGTAAAATTCACCCTGATCCAAATACGGCATCGGATGCCACCCTTCCCGGTCGTAAACCGCCGGCTTCGGGTACCATTGTGTTATTTCATAGTGCTTACCGGAATGGCCCAACCGGGAAAATATTTTTGGTAATTTCACGAAAAACGGGGTCTCAATAATAATACTGTCACCGGGAACTAACGGCGCCGGCAGGTATACTTTGGCCACATCAATCCAATCGGGATGAAATATCCATTTTACCCGTTTACCATCCACTCGAAAATCAAGACTGTCAATAAACCCCCGATCTTCTTCCTCGGCAAACAGAAAATCGGTAGAGCCGGCTTTAAATTTTTGTTTGGCAAACGCTGTCTCATTATTTCGATAAGCATTGGGCCACAGGTGAAACCAGATGAAATTCAAAGTGTCCGGTGAATTATTAATATAAAGTAACGACTCATAGGCGGAAAGAGTATGCGCTGAATCATTCAGGGTAACTGATATTTCATACTCAACACGTTGCTGAAAATATGGTATTTCCGCGGTCAAAACACTAATCGCAAAAATTCCTATAAATAAAAACCGCTTCATTCATTTATCCTTTCAGAAACCATTTTCTGCCGAAAATGAAGATACTTAAACCTGATAAATAAATAAAAACTAATGTTTCTTACATATCCACACCTATGGCCTTGATTAACATGCTAATATAGATGAGTTGTCTAATTATTTTCATAAAAATAGTTTAACCTATTTCACTTTGTCGCCTTGGAAAAATTCGGGATAAAGAGCGGAATTTTGCCGGAGGATAACCCCGATTTAATCGGGGCACAGCGACTGTTTCTTTTGGTTCTTTTCTTACGCTAAGAAAAGAACGAAGAGGCCATGATTGTGACTCGAGACACCGCTTCTTAACCATTTAACTTATTACCCTTATTTACTCGAGACCCTTAAGTAAAACAAATTCGCGAATTCCCCTGTGTTCTTTGAAGTAAGAAATGTCAGTAAAAAAAAGAATTACCCCCCGGGTAAAACCCGGCACGACTTTCAATCGATGCCGCGGTCCATCGCGGCCGGTTATTCAGAACTCCTGTTGTTTAATACCCAGGCAAAAAACGGGCAAAACCTTTCTTCTTTCTGAAAGTGGCAAGACCGGAAAACAATTATGGATCATTCCCCCGTTTTACGATGGCGCCCGGAAAAAAGAGCCCTGGATTTCTCCCGGGCTCCGCGGAGTTTACTGAACAGTGGCTTGTTAACTCAGATTCCGGGCAACAAAATCCCAATTCACCAAATTCCAGAAGGCTTCGACATATTTAGGTCGGGCGTTCCGGTAATCGATATAATAGGCGTGCTCCCACACATCTATCGTCAGGAGGGATTCCTTGCCGTCTGCCAGGGGAGTCCCTGCATTCCCGGTATTTACAATCTCAATACCGCCGGCATCGTTTTTTACCAACCAGGTCCATCCGGAACCGAAATTGGTAACGGCAGACTGGGAGAATTGTTCTTTGAAAGCCGCGAAAGAACCAAACGCCTTGGTGATGGCATCGGCCACCACACCGGTGGGTTCCCCTCCTCCATCGGGACTTAAACCATTCCAATAAAAAGTATGATTCCAGATTTGGGCGGCATTATTAAAAAGACCACCGGCCGGTGCTTTTTTAATAATTTCCTCCAACGACAAATTCTCGTACTCCGTTCCGGGAATCATTTTATTCAGATTATTTACATAGGCTTGATGATGTTTCCCGTAATGATATTCCAACGTCTCTTTTGAAATATACGGAGCCAACGCATCCATGGGATATGGAAGTTCCGGTAATGTATGTATCATATTTCCTCCTTGTTGTGCATTAACCCGACTATCTCAGGTCAATATTTTTCATCATTTTAATTAGTAAATGAAGGGCGCATTGTTCGGAACAATACCCCCTTCATTTGCTCGTTGTCTATAACTTTTCGGCATGATCGGCTAAATAACTGGCGACGCCATCGGCCGTATCTTTCATTCCATCTTCCCCTTCTTCCCAGCCGGCGGGGCAAACTTCACCGTGTTTCTGATGGAAGGCAAGAGCGTCCACCATCCGCAGCATCTCGTCGATATTCCGCCCCAGCGGAAGATCATTAATCACGGCATGACGAATGACACCCTCTTCGTCGATCAGGAAAGAGGCTCTCAAAGCCACCCCACCGCCGACAGTACTATCATACTCATCTTCGTCGGTAATAATGGTTGCCGGTTCCGCTCCCAACAACACATCGTAGGCACGCGCTATGGATTTATCCAGATCGGCAATAATCGGGTAACGAACTTTCCCGATTCCACCCTTGTTAACATCCGTATTCTTCCACGCCCAATGGCTGTATTGGGAATCCACCGAACAGCCAATGACCTGAACACCACGCTTCTCGAATTCCGCCAGGCGATGATCGAAGGCTATGATTTCCGTCGGACACACGAAAGTGAAATCCAACGGATAAAAGAACAGGACAACCTTTTTACCGCGATAATCGGCAAGGGATATTTCCTTGAAGGAATTATCCGGCATGATAGCCGTAGCCGTGAAATCCGGCGCTGTTTTTGTTACCAACATTATTTATCTCCTTTATTATTTGTTTTAATAGACTGAATTATCCATGCTCCGGAATAATTCAGTTCAATTTTTCTTTTTGTACACAATCGGCACAGATGCCTTCCAGTTCCAATCGAACATTTGTGACTCGATGAGCACCGATTCGATTTATTTGGGGAATGAAATCATTTTCCGGAATTTCCACATCGTACACGTTTCCACACCGCAGACACTTAAAATGATTATGGGGATTCACATTCCCGTCATAACGAACAACCGTATTATCTTTGATTGAGAGAATTAATTCGGCCGCCACCAATTGATTCAGGTTTCGGTACACCGTTCCCAAGCTGATATTCGGTATGGTTTTCCGTACCTGTTCATAAACCCAATCAGCGGTGGGATGAACATTTGTGTTCCGGATAATTTTTAATATCTCTTCCCGTTGTTTGCTATATCGCATCATTCACTCACTATTTACACAGTAAATTTAGTCAACTAAACCATACTAAACAATAACAATAATGATTACTATTAATATTTATCTCATACGACCCCTATCGTTGCCACGCTACCCGGATGCTTTTATCGGAGCGATTGTATTGGCAGGACAGCTCCCCTTTATAAGAGCGTGAGACGGCTTCGCCGATTCGGCGCGCAATATGGATGCCGGTTGTTGTTATGACTGTGTGATCCCCCCGGTTTTTTATGGTAATTATCCTTTCCATGGGATGTTCACCTTTTTCCTGTTCCTCGATATTTCGTGCAAGATTCAGGATTTCCTCGCGGCGCTGCTTAAAAAATTCGCCCCGCAGCTCGATGATTCCGGCGGGGTAATTATCCGCAATACGTCGACAAGCCGGACATACCGCTTCGTTGGTCCGAATGGCCGGTTTATCCCATGACCACCGGCCATTGGTAAAAACCGCCCCGCAACGGGAACATTGAGTAGGTTCCGGCCATTTACCGGCCATTCGATACGTGTCATGACGATGCTCTTTAATTAAACGGTCCTTCCTTCCAAAATTGCCTTTATCCATGTAGCGTTCTCCTTGATAAGGGGATTCGAATTTTCCATTGTCCGGAGACAACGGATACACAAAAAGAAATGACTGCCAATCAGGAATAATACAGCAGCTTAGTGAGAAGCAAACTTTACTACCTTGGGTTTGACCAGGCGCTCGAAATCCTTGTAAGCCATTTTTATTAATTCCGTATGGGATCCGGCATTGAATGCTATTTCTTCATCCTGCGCCAGACTTTCAGTCGCGTACACATCCAGGCCGTATAGATTACCGAAAGGCGGCATGGCTCCCAATTCGCAATCCGGGAACTGGTCCTTGAATTCCTGTTCGGTGGCCAGTTCAACCTTCCTGGCACCCGATACTTCTTTCAACCGTTCTAAATCAACCTGGTAGGATGCCGGCAACACCGCCATCGCCATTTTCCCGTCGATTTTTACAATCGTGGTTTTGGCCAGTTCTTTCCCGGACACATGCGCCGAAGCGGCAATTTTTTGAGCGGAGTATGCCGGCGAGTGAGTTATTATGGAATACGCTACCTTTTTTTGGTCCAAATACTCAAGCAACTTTTTTACCGCCATAATGGCCTCCTTCCTGGTTCTAAAATACACATTTCGATCACAATGGACAGGACAAGTTCCTATGTGTAACGGTTTACCTGTTGAGAATGGAATTCCACGGGTAAACCCATGGTCAATTTATGTCCGCGCGGGGCGGCATCCCGATCCGGAATTACATTTTTGAACTCATTTACATCCGAGAAGGTGGACTTGTCGGGATAAATCATAATCAGGTCAAAGGTAGTTGCATAATGTAAGGCGTTTCGGATCATGAGTCTTATCTGTCCGCTGATAATTTACCAGATGAAGTCGTCATTCTCAACCTTCGCGGTACCAAATATACAATTCGGACATCGATCACAAAACCGAGCCCGGTGTTTTTACAGCAAGATTGCTTTCGGAATTACGCCCGGGGATATGGGAATAAATCCATCAGGGATTGAACTACGCCCCGTTGATCTCTGAAAACGATATGTTCCCGGGTAAACTGCGTGTAATTGTCCAGACCCATCGCTGCCGCCAGGGAATTCAAACCGTTGCGTAGCGTTACGATATAATTAAGCACGCGCCATTGTTTTTCTTCCACAACCAGGGCCTTTTGATGATGGGGATCGGTAGTGGCCACTCCCACCGGACATTTATTGGTATGGCATTTTTGGGCACCAATACACCCCACGGTTATCATCATCCCGCGGGCAATATTGACCAAATCGGCGCCCATTCCCAGGGCAATGGCAATCCGGTCCGGCGTGAATAACTTCCCGCTGGCGAACACTTTTACCCGGTCCCGTACTCCGTATTTCCGTAACGCGTTGTCCAGATACAACAATCCGGAATGAAGCGGCAATCCCATTGTATCGGCCATTTCCTGGTAGGTGGCTCCGGAGCCGCCTTCGCCTCCATCCACGGTAATCGCGTCGGGACCGCGATTTGTCGCGGCCATCATCTGCGCCAAATCATCGGCCGAATCGGGACCGCCCATAACGATCTTAATGCCAATCGGCTTACCGCCGGCGCGCCGAAGTTCATCGATGAAATCGAACAAAGAGGATAAATCATGAAACTGATGATGGCGATTCGGAGAATCAATACTCTGCCAGGGAGTTACTCCGCGGATAGCGGCGATTTCCGGGGTCACCTTACTACCCTCCAAATGTCCGCCGCGAATTTTCGCGCCCTGCGCCAACTTTAATTCGAACATCCGAACCTGCGGATTTTGGGCTTTGGCTCTGAATTTCTCCCAACTGAAACTGCCATCCTTGTTGCGCACCCCAAATAATCCCGGGCCGATTTGCATTATCACGTCTCCTTTGCCAAGGAGATGATAGTCTGTCAAGCCCCCTTCACCGGTATGTACCCACGTTCCGGTCGCCTTCCCCAAACCCAGACTCATGGCGCTGATTGCGCGGTGGCCCAAAGCACCAAAGCTCATGCCACTCATTCCCACCACCCCCCGAACAAACCAGGGCTGTTCGCAGTCGGGGCCAATCACGATCGCATCTTCTTCGCACAAAATCCAGGGACACACAGCCTCCTCTTCCATGTGTTCCTTCCGCGAAAACAATCCTTCCGTACCGACGTATCGATAGGTTTTGATCCGTGGTTCGGTAACTACCCGCATTTCTTCCCGTTGTTTTGGAAACATGGAATTCCGGAGGAAAAATCCCGGCTTGTTGAAATCCCGTTTGGAACCGAACGCGATCAGAGATTTCAAATATTTCCCGGAGATGACAATATTCTGAAAGTCAATGCGACTGAAGGGTTTACCACCATTGTCCGAATCAAACATGTATTGCCGCATTTCAGGCCCGACCATTTCCAGAAAATAACGAACCCGGCCCAGCAAGGGATAATTACGTAAGATTGAATGTTGCGTTTGCCGTCGATCATAGTAATACAAAACGATTAATATAATCGGGGGGACGGAGACGAAGACGACAAATATGGTGAGTACAACGGTTAATAAAGTTTCCTGAAACATGGATGATCTCCCGTGGTTGCTTTGTAAAGGTTAGGATAATTACGTCAGCGGGACAATAAGGAATTAAGGGCTTATTTCGTTCTCCTTTCGAATACCAAAAAACTATTCTACCGGCCGAAATATTCCATCACACAACGAAAACCGGTTTGAAAATCGGCGTTATATAAATCGAAAATCGAAGAGGAGGTTTGGGTGGAAATATTCCGGGGATTTATGGTATACCAAGAGCCACCCACCACAGTTCCATCCCGCAACCACTCGCGCACGTTCCCGACCATATCGTAACAACCGTACCTGCTCGGTGAATCCCAGGTTTGGAAACCAAGGTGTGATTGTCCGTCATAGAATCCTACCGGCGTGGGACCATTATCGTACGGGTCCTGGCTGTTCCAGAAATTGGCCTGTTGGTAGTCCACATAATCGCCCCAGGGGAACTGTTGTTGCAAATATCCCAAAGCGGCGCGGTACCATTGTTCTTGTGTTGGAAGTTGCCAACCGAAAAATTCCGCAAAAGCCTGGGCTCCTTTATAGGTTACGAACAGAACCGGGAAATCACTTGTCCCCGGAGCGCTTGAAAACCGCTCACCATCCCATCGCAGGCTCTCCCAATTCCCGTCACCTACTTTTTGATTAAAAAAGCACAGCGCGTCTTCCAACGGGACCGATTCATCTTCCACATAGTATCCCACCCAATCGTTCGTAATGGAAAGTTGTCCCGCTCCCAAAGCCTGATTAAGAAAATCGACGTACTGGGAATTCGTTACCTCATATTTCATAATATGAAATTTGCGCTCATCGTGACTGGCATAGTTGACCTCTTCCTGATCCACCGGAACGGTAATCCATTCATAGCGACCAGGGGGATTAAAATGATCGTCGGCCGTAATCCTCCATTGGAGATTGTCAAAATCGATTAACCACCATTGTTCTTTGGGAATCTCCCAGGTAAGACGATATAAATCCGGTTTCAGGGAATCGATGGATGGCTCCAGCCATAACGGTGGAACCGTTTGGGAGCGGATTCTATGACCAACGTCACCTGAAATATTGTGAGGAATGAACCAATTTTGTCCGCCATCAAAACTAAGCCGGAAGTAAACCGACAGAAAATCACCATCCTGATCATAAACATTGTATTCAAAAGTAAAATTGTCCTGCGGGTCAAATTCATTATTGCTATAGGTTCGTGGAGTCGTTACAACCGGCTGATAATTAATTTCATCAGCCCGGCAAAGCGTTAGCAAAAAACCTCCAAATAATACAGGATAGATTTTCCTAATCATCGTACAGATCCTTTAACAGAACCCAAATTATTATATTCCCATTTATCGACTTCCATAAAAGCTAGAACTTTCGGATTCAAACTTTGAAAAATTTCCGACTATTTCCGGTAAGCAATATTACCTCCGCCCTGACGTGGACCCAAGCCTTTTTCAATCCCGATATGCTTACGTGCTATTTTCACAATAGTTAATTGGAACTTAAACTGTTGTATTTTTCATTTTTGGATATCCATGAAAGCTAAGACACAGGCTCAGGAGAAGAATCTGAAAAGTGAAACGTGATGCGTGATACGTGAAATGTGATTCGTGTCGGTGCGTAGTGGATATCCCGACTTTCCGACTTACCTATTATTAACATGTCCCCCACCGCGTTAATCTCACAAAATAGAAAATTCCTCATACTTCCCCTCAGAAAGTAATCTCTCCTTAGTCTTTTCCTGCGCCTATGCCTTTTTCAATTTCAATATGTTTATGTACTCTTTTTACAATAATTGAAACTTCTAATTAATCCGAAACGCTCAATTGTAAAATCCGGAGCAATATTCCATTTCAACATTGTCCGGGCCTAAAGGTTTCCGGTCGGGAAAAACCAATGTACCACTCACTGATTCAACCGGGGAATGAAACTCGTTTCCGAATCCAACCGTCAGGAACGCATTTTAACCAAAAGATAATATGAATAACTTCCGGGAAGGAATAATCCCGACAAACATGAATGACAACTGATTGTCGTGTTGGAATTTATTAATGGTATTCCGATGGAGGTTAATAATGAATAGTAAATCTATAATGTCGATATTGTTTTATTTATTGGTTTTTGCTCCCGCCAGCAACGCAATATCCGGTAATCCGATTTATGCCCAAGCGATCAACAGCCACATTCAGGTCACGGACCGACAACAGGAATCCGGCGACCACGAGGTCCCGGGAATACCAAAAATTTCCGCCGCTAAAACCTCTCAGAATAATCGGCCCAAAATCGGATTGGCGTTAGGCGGCGGAGCGGCAAAGGGATTGGCCCACATCGGAGTATTAAAAGCGCTGGAAGAGGCCGGGATTCAAATCGATTACATTGCCGGAAGCAGCATGGGGGCCCTGGTGGGGGCCGCCTACGCGGCGGGAATAAACATCGACACGCTGGAACAAATCGCTCTGGAGACAGACTGGAAAGACCTGGCCATGTTGTTTGACCCGACGTTACCCGCTTCGGGGATCATAAACGGCAGGCGGGTAAGCGAATTTTTGCAATCCCTGTACGGCTCCCGGGCGATAGAAGATTTACCGATCCCCTTCGCCGCCACGGCGGCCAATATTATCAGCGGCAAAAAATACGTCCTTAACCGCGGCAACCTGGTCACCGCCGTTCGCACCAGTATTTCCATTCCGGTTGTGTTCACGCCCTTAAAATACGACGACCAATATTTGGTGGACGGGGGTTTGATTGACCCGGTCCCGATCAACGTTGTGCGTTCAATGGGAGCGGATTATATCATTGCCGTCAATGTGTTGGTTCCGCCCAGTGATCCATGGGAACACCCCGGTAATTTTACTATTAACGCCGATAGTATTCACGCCATCAATAAAGAATCCTGGTTTCCTTTCGGACGAAACGGAAGAAATAACGATTCAAATCGACCGGGATTATTACAAATAATGCATAAAACAATAACCATCTCCCAGGCGCGTTTGGCCCAACTTCAAATTGAACTGGAACAACCCGATCTCCTGATTGAGCCTCCCACCAGTGCTATTAAGGCGTGGGATTTTCGGCGGGGTAAGGAAGCTATTAAAATCGGGTATGATATGGCCCGGAAAGTAATCGAAACGCATCCGGAATTACACAATATTCACCCTGATTAACAGGGAGTTGTCCCGTCAATAAAACCACGGATGAAGAAGAATCACCAAACAAGCTTTCAAACATGCCGTTTCAGTTTTTTTCTCGCGCTTCGTTCACGATCAGATCAATCGCTTTTTCAATGGGGATTCGATAGACATTTTTTTCACTGTCAATCACAGCGTAGGAATGCAATTTCCGGTCCGCCTGTTTTCTTACCGAAACCAATTTCTCAGACTCCGGTTGGAATAAATTTTCATACACTGCCCGTTCTTTGCTCTTCAGGAAGAATTCATAAGTAAGGAATACAATAAAAACAAGAATGACAATGCTTACCAGCGCTATTTTTATAACATCCCAGGTAGAAACAGCGTTGCTTTTGTAACTCGAATTTTTATTTCTGTCAGCTTTGGTATTCATGACTTCGTAAGCCTCGTATTTATTACCGCTCCGGACCAACCTTTCATGGAAAATCCGGACTAGGAGTCGGTATATTTAACGGATTCACTTAAACGGGGGCTATTCACAGGGATTAAGGATCTCGACACCAGCCGCTTCCAGAACAATCCCAACAGTATTCCCCCGATACCAATAAACGTTGTTAAATCCAGCCATGAAAATTGCACCCCGGTACTATGCAGACTCGGTAAAACAATCCAGTACAAATCGATAAAATGCATTACGATAAGCAACCCTGCCACCGATCCCAAAACCTTCAGATTTCGTTTTGCGGCCCGGAACAAAAGGGCCAGGAAAGGAATTGCAAAATGACCGAAAACAAGGATCAAACTGAGGTATTTCCATGAACCTTCCCACCGTTGCAAAAACCAAACGGTTTCTTCCGGCACATTTCCATACCAAATCAGGAAATACTGGGAACCGGCGATATAGGCCCAGAACACCGTGAACGCGAATATTAATCTCCCCAGGTCATGGTAGTGCTTAATGGTTATGGTTTCTTTCAGGACACCGTAATGCCGTAAGAACAGACTAAACAAGGCCAAAAAGGATAGAATAATTAAATATGTGCCGGCGAAGATATAGACTCCGAAAATAGTGGAATACCAGTGTGGATCCAGCGACATTAACCAGTCAAATGAAGCGAATGTTAGCGTTAGGGCAAATAGAACCATACCAATCGCGCTTACCCGGCGGAGTTTCGATTGTAAATCAAATCCTTTTTCAATATCCTGACGCAAAGAGTTCCGGTAAAGCAGAAAAATGGTGATGGACCAGATTAAGAAATAGGCTATTGTTCTGATGGTAAAGAAAGGCACGTTCAGGAACGCCGATTTTTTCTGTAATAAATGATCGGCGGCAACGACCTGGGGGTCGCTCCAATGGTAAAGATTGCCGATCCCCAGTAACACGGGAATGGAAAAAATCGCCAGATACGGAAGGTTGGCCGCTAACGCCTCGGCAATACGCCGGAATACAATACACCAAACGGATCCGGCCAGGTAATGGACCAATAGAAAAAACAAAGCGCCCAAACTTAAGGTGGTCCAGAAAGTAAAGGCGGTCAAATAGGAATGAAAAAATTGGCCGGTATCGGAAAAATAGCCATATAAAGAAAGGAGTATTGCCAAATCGCCGATAATAAACGCTTTCAGACCGATCGAGTCGGTGTCCGTTAAACGGTATGTTTTTTGATCAAATTTCATTTTACAGGCATCAGTTAAACGTCGATCGTATTTTTTCCGGTACGTCGCTCAGGCTTGCGTTTTGACTGCGCTGCAAGGCGCGCACGTATCCTATAATCGCCCAGCGATCCTCCACGGGAATCTGGTGTCGATATGAAGGCATGCTGCGAATCCCGTTTGTAATGACATCGAATAGTTGGCCATCGGGCATGGATCGGATTCGATCCTGGTGAAACGAGGTAGGCGGAATGGGATATTCGTACTTCGTAATAATCCCTTTTCCGTCGCCGGCGCGTCCATGACAGGGGGAACAATATATGTTAAACCGTTCCTGTCCCCTTAATAATAAATCACGGGTTAAGGTCATGGGGTTCGATGGGATAAAACCGCCTTCGGCGTTTTTCCCGCGATAATACGCTTCATCTTCATGCAATTGTCCGATGGCAACCGTGCCTTTAACCGGTGTACGCATGGTTGACTTATCCGCAAAAAACTCACTCTCTCTTTCAGGTTTATATTTATCCTGGGTATCCATATTCGGATTCCAGTGAATCGGCGGTTTGTCCGATGGGCGTCCCCGGAAACAACCCGGCAAGGTTATTGTTACCAGTATCACAAGGAGCAGGAACTTCCGGATTTCGATCATTTTTCCTCCAGACGTTCGATATATGCTCCCCCGATTTCCCGCAAAAATGCTTCCGTCTTTTGGAGATCAAACTGGGGATCTGCGGCTTCAAGACTTATGAAAAAGCCATCGGTTGTCACTTTGCTGAAACGGTCCGAGAAGAAGACCGGATGATGGAGCCTGGGCAACCGGTTAATATGCAACATCCCGAATACCGCGGCCCCGGCACCGAATAAAACAAACATTGCAAACATGACAACAATATAGGCCTGCCAGGCAAATAACGGTTTACCACTTATTATGTGCGGATATTCAATCGAATGGACCCAGTATTGGAGGCCCAACCCCGCGGCGGCGCCGATTATTGTGAATATCGCGATAAGATAGCCTAAGTTGGAACGTTTCATTCCCATGGCCTGATCCATCCCATGAATCGGGAAGGGAGAATGACAGTCAAATTTTTTGTATCCGGCATCCCGTACCTTTTCGGCTGCTTTCAGCAAGGCGGCCGGAGTTTCGAACTCAACCAATAATCCGAATAGCTTTGAATCCGTCCTAGTACTACTCATGACTATCCTTATGATGAGGATTGGCTTGAGGCAAAATTCCTTTTATCTCGGACATCGATATCATCGGCAGGAACCGTAAGAACAATAAAAAGAAAGTGAAGAACAGCCCGAAGGAACCGATGAAAGTCATGATGTCCCATAAAGTGGGTGAATAATAATCCCAGGAAGAGGGTAAATAATCGCGCGAAAGCGACGTTACCACAATTACAAACCGTTCAAACCACATACCCACGTTTACCAGTATCGAGGCAACAAAGAGGAAGGCAATGTTGTTACGCAGTTTTCCGGACCAGAAAAACTGTGGAACAACCACATTGCAGGTAATCATAATCCAGTAGGCCCAGGCATAAGGACCAAAGGCCCGGTTAATAAAGGTAAAACTTTCATATTCACTACCGCTATACCAGGCGATAAAGAATTCCGTGGCATAGGAATATCCCACAATGGAACCGGTAAGCAACATCACCTTGGCCATTTTATCCAGGTGCTGATGCGTGATAAAATGTTCCAGACCATAAAACCGGCGGGCGATTATGGCCAAAGTCATTACCATGGCAAACCCGGAGAAAATGGCTCCGGACACAAAATACGGCGGAAAAATCGTACTGTGCCATCCCGGGACCAAACTGGTGGCAAAATCGGTACTCACAACACTGTGTACTGAGAGTACCAACGGTGTGGATAATCCGGCCAAAACCAAATAAGCCAATTCATAGTGTTGCCATTGGCGATTGCCGCCACGCCATCCCAGGGACATTATACCGAAGATAATTTTCCTGATCCTGGTTTTGGCACGATCGCGAAAAGTGGCCAGATCAGGAATCATTCCGGTATACCAGAACAAGAGGGAAACGGTGAAATACGTACCTACGGCGAAAAAGTCCCATAGCAACGGACTACGGAAATTAGGCCACACGCCCATCTGGTTGGGCACGGGAAAGAAATAATAAAGCAGCCATATGCGGCCGATGTGAATCCCGGGAAATAACAGGGCGCAGATTACGGCGAAAATCGTCATCGCTTCCGCGAACCGATTGATCGAGGTACGCCACTTCTGGCGGAATAAAAACAAAATCGCCGAAATCAAGGTACCGGCATGGCCAATCCCTACCCAGAACACAAAATTAACAATCGCCCAGCCCCAACCGACCGGATTGTTCAATCCCCAGATGCCTACTCCATCCCAAACAAGGAAACCTATCGATCCCAACAATAACAACAGCCCGAAAAACGCAACCGCGAAGGCCAGGTACCATTCCTTCGGCGTCTTTCCCTCTACAATCCCGCTGATTTTATCGGTGACCGATTTAAAAGTCTGGTTCCCGAGAATCAGGGGCTGTTTTTCCGGTATCGCGACGGGTTTTGTGTCTCCGGTCATTTCGACAATTTTGCTCAAATTAATCCTTCGGGTTTTGCCTTTTGCTCAAGGCCGGATTGGGATTTCTTAATTTCGCCAAAAAGGAAGTTCGGGGCCGGATATTTAATTCTTCCAGTAATTCGTACTTACGATTCTGCTGTTTAACTTTGAAAATTTTACTATTCGGATCGAGAATATCACCGAAAACAATCGCATCGGTGGGACAGGTTTGTTGGCAGGCCGAAACAACTTCACCGTCACGGATTTCGCGATTTTCTTTCTTCGCGGCAATCTTCGCCAGGGCAATGCGCTGGACACAGTACGTACATTTTTCCATTACGCCCCGGAATCTTACGGTTACGTCCGGGTTCCTTGCCATTTGTACGATTTCAGGCCAACCTTTGGCATAATTATAGAAATTGAAGCGGCGAACTTTATAGGGACAGTTATTAGCGCAATACCGGGTTCCAATGCACCGGTTGTACGTCATTCCATTGAGTCCGTCCTCGGTGTGGGTGGTCGCAGCTACCGGGCAAACCTGTTCACAGGGAGCCATTTCGCATTGTTGGCAGCTTATCGGCTGATGAACCATTTCCGGATCATCGGGATCACCGGAGTAATACCGGTCCAACCGCATCCAGTGCATTTCCCGTCCCAGGCGAACTTCTTCCTTGCCGACAACCGGAATGTTGTTTTCACTCTGGCAGGCAATGGTACAGGCATTGCAACCCGTACACACATTCAAATCGATGGTCATACCCCATTGCGGTCGCTCGTCGTATTTAATTTCTTTCCACATCGAAACTTTCGGTGGCGACTCGACAATCTCGTGCACGAACTCACCATTTTCCCGGTACTCTTCCAAAGTTGCTTCCCGAATAATGATCGGAAGCCGATCGCGAATGCTTTCCCGGGCTAACTTTTCCACGTCCAGGCCATGATGATCCTGGGTACAGGCCAAAGGATAGGTTTCCCCTGTGGGTCGGATGGATGCGCCGATGTCAAAACCCGGTGCGGTTGACCGTCTGATAGCATACAAATTGGCCCCCACGCCATTGCCGATCCGACCGACGGCATCACGACCATAACCGAGTTCCACCGCCACCGAATAATCGGCCTGCCCCGGAAGAATCCAAACCGGTAACCGCAACGTTCGTCCCTGATGTTGAAGGGTGACCAGGTCTTCATTCTTTACGCCCAACTCCTGCGCCGTGCGATGACTCATGACCACCGCATTATCCCAGGTAAGCTTGGTAACCGGATCGGGAAGTTCCTGCAACCAGCCGTTATTGGCGAAACGCCCGTCGTAAACACTGTTGGAAACCTGGTAGACGATTTCCATGCTGTTCAAAGTCGCCGCGTCCGTCGGAAACGGCTTTTTGTCAAGCACAGTGGTAAGATTCCCGGACTGTATTTCCACTTGCAATGATTTTCCTCGCGCCCCTTCATAGACCCCGTCGTGGAGAATCCGTTTCCACTGCCGGTCAAAATCCATTCCGGTCAGAATCGACCGCCATGTTTCACGGGTCAGGTCATAGCCGCTCCGGTCATCGCCGGTAGTTACGGCGGCCAATACTTCCGCTTTGCTCCGCCAAACAGCGGTTCGATTTGCGGTTGGATAATACTTAAGGTGCCCTCGGGCGTGTGAACATCCCCCCAACATTCCAGAAAATGGGCTTCTGGGATATGCCATTCCACATGTCTTGAGGTTTCGTCGACATGCGTACTTAAATGGACGGTATGGGTAATTTTATCAATGGCTTCTTTGAACGCCAAATCCACGGGTGTGTTGTAAACGGGATTTCCACCGAGGATAACAAGGGAGGTGACATCTCCGGAATTTGCGGCTTGCACAAGAGCAATCAAGTCTTCCTGTCTGGACATTTCAATGTCGCCCGGAGGATAATATTCCACGGTGCGGTTGATGTTGTTCAGGGCGGAGTTGATGGCCAATGCCAGGGCGTGGACTTCCGCCGGTTGTCGGCGACCGGCAACCACCAGACTCCGACCGGCATTCCTTATCAAATCATCCGCCAACGCTCCCAACCATTTTTCGTCAAAGGGATGATGCGTATAGGCGCCCAGCGCTTCCACGCCGCTGACCGGAACATCCCTGGTCGTCAGTTCCAGCGCCAAAGCGGCCGTAAACGCGCCGATCCGCCGACTTTGCAGGCGGTAACGATGATCCGCCATTCCTCCGGTAATCGTCATCGCGCTTTCGACGACGTAAAGACGATTCATTTCATCGTCCTGGGTAATGACGCGCCGACCGTCGGCAAATCCCGCCGCGTTGCGAATATTATCATGCTCAAGTTGAAGGAAATCGGAATCCAACGACAAGATTACCCGCGCTTCTTCGAAATGATATACCGGGTGACAAATCTCACCGACGGCAATATTCACACCGGACAAAATATTTTCATCGCTTACCGGCTCATAAGTGGCCCACCGGGCTTTCGGGAAGCGTTGCCTGAAGGCTTTCTTCAAACGCGCCAGCGTCGGGGAGGCAAACGACTCCGACAATATCGCCAGGCCCTCGCCGTCGGAAGACTCATATTCTTTAATCAACGCCTTCCAGGCCGTCAGAAATTCGGACCAGGACTTTTCCGCTCCCCGGTACAAAACGCTCTGCGACCGATCCGGATCGTACAGGTCCAGGATAGCGGCCTGGGCAAAAGTATTGGCTTTCCCCAAGGAATGGGGATGTTTCGGGTTGCCTTCCAGTTTCGTAGGGCGACCTTCATGATTTTCCACGACCAAACCGATGGCTTCCGTCCCAAACGGCATGGAAGTCGCGTAATATAAAGGGATACCCGGAATAATTTCCTCCGGCGCGATGACGTAGGGGATAATCTTTTCAACCGGACGACGACAACTTGTCAGTCCCGCCAGGGCAAGGGAAGCGCCCATGAGCGTAAGGAAATTCCGTCTGCTGAAAGTGGCCCCGCCTTCCGCTGTTCCCTCCGGGAATTCCCGATGCAGAAACGCTTCGAATTCCGGAGTCTTCGCCAATTGCTCCAGGCTGCGCCAATATTCTTTCCCGGTAGACGACATATTTGTTAACTCTTTACTCATCGGTGACATCCGGTACAATCCGTTGGGGGATCAATTTTTTTTTCACTGATAAAACGATTGGCAAAGGCAAGCTGATCTTTCGATGGAACCCATCGCATATTGGTTACGTTTCCGGGCGGACGAATATACGGTGCGGGATTGCGATGACAATTGAGGCACCATTTCATGCTGAGGGGTTCCGCCAGTGAAACCACTTCCATCCGGTCGATTCTACCGTGGCAGCTTGAGCATCCGATCTGCGAGTTAATGTGAATGCTATGGTCGAAATAGGCATAATCGGGGACTTTATGGATCCGAATCCACTCCATCGGCTCACCGGTCTCCCAGCTTTTCCTGATTGCCTTAAGTTTTTCGCTCTCGGGTTTAACCATTACATGACAATTCATGCAGGTTTGGGTCGGCGGTACACCGGCTACCGGTGATACTTCCACTCCGGTATGACAGTACCGGCAGTCAAGGCCCAAATCACCGGCGTGTAATTTATGGCTGTAGGGCACCGGCTGTTCAGGTCGATAACCGACATCGGTATAATAAGGAGAACCATAATACCAGAAAAAACCAACTGTCCCAACCAAAACAAGGATTACGATACCGGCAACGATCGGCGGTAATTTGTTGGTCCATTCAGGAAAAATCTGTGCCATACGTTCGATTCATAAACAAGAAGTTAATCCATTCGGTAATTTTATCTGATTGTCGTTGCAATATAGTTCGCGGATTACGCGAATAAATTGTGAGGAAAGCTTAACAGTTTAGGAGTTGCGTGTCAAGAATTCATTCCCGCTTTTTATTTTTATTGAGGATAAAACGATCCTCTTAGGCTGTTGTGAACGACAATTTCCATAACTGTAAGACTATTGAAATATTCGTCACGCCATTAACAATCCGGATGGAATGAAAAATATATTATGAATAACTTAGCCTTGTAAATCGGGGATCATTAATGATTGCAAAAATAAAGAATGCCATTTGCGGGGCCATTCTCGCCGGGGGGAAATCAAAGCGGATGGGCGAAAACAAAGCCCTGCTCCGTTTGGGGGAGCAAACCTTAATTGAGCATGCCGTCAAAATATTATCGTGTCGCATTACCCGACCACTGATTATTACCAATACGCACTCCGATTACTCCTTTCTGAAACTGCCTGTCCACTATGACATCATTAAAAACATCGGTCCCTTGGGGGGCATCCACACGGCCTTAACTCATTGTAATGCTTCCCATTGCCTGATTTTGGCATGTGACCTACCGTTTATTTCAGAACACATCATAAATCAACTATGTACTCAGGATTTGGACTACGATATAATCGCCGTGGATATCGGAAACGGAGCGGAACCCCTTTGCGCCGTATACGGCACAAAATGCTTACCGGAAATAAAGGAACAGATAGAAAAAGGAGACTATCAGGTTCGGAAATTGTTTTCCG
>JAADGP010000003.1 GCA_013152315.1 FCB group bacterium | reverse complement strand
TTTCCCAGTTGTTGCATCAGGGTAAATACCGGCGGAATCGGCCAGCTTCCCTTTTGCAGCTCCACCGCGCATCCTTCCGGCAGAATCCGGGGAATATTTTCCAGAAGCCCGCCGCCGGTGATGTGCGCCATCCCTTTTATTTCAATGTCTTTTTCCAACAATGACGAAATATGTCTGGTGTAGTTAATGTGTGGTTCCAGCAAGGTTTCACCGACGGATTTCCCCAGTTCCGGCGGGATTGAATCAACGGTGTATCCTCCCACTTCAAAAAAAAGTTTCCGGGCCAGTGAATACCCGTTGGTGTGCAGTCCGCTGGAGGGAAGCCCTAATACCACGTCTCCGGGCGTAATGGATTCCCCGGTGATTATCCGGCTTTTCTCAACGATTCCGGTGACAACGCCCACCAGATCATGTTCCCCGGGTAAATAGGTATCCGGCATTTCGGCTGTTTCTCCGCCAACTAAGGAAACACCGATTGACCGGCAGGCCGCGGCTAAACCGGAAACAATATTCTCAATGATGTCAGGATTAAGGCGGTCGTTGGCAATGTAATCCAGAAAGGTCAGCGGCCGCGCTCCCAGGACGATAATGTCGTTGCAACAGGCGCTCAGCAGATCAATTCCGATGGTGTCGTATTTACCGACCAGCCGCGCGATAATGGTTTTTGTCCCGACACCGTCGATGCTCTGAACCATGACCGGGTGGGAATAATCCTGTAAAAGCGCTTTCAGGTCAAACAACGATCCGAAACCGCCGATCCCGGTAAGCACGGCGGCGGAATGGGTACCGGCCACCACCTGTTTGATACGCTCCACGGCTTCGTTACCGGCGTCGATATCCACTCCGGCGGATTTGTAAGAAACCGGGCCGGTAGCTTCGGATGCTATATTGGTAGAACGTTTATTGTTCATAATAAAATATTTTATTCCGGATCAGTCTATTCACGCATCACGTTTCACGAGCAATGTTTCATAACAATTTTTCACGCAGGCCGTCTTTCCAGGCTTCTTTCGCTTTCATAATCGAAAGTCGAATTACGTCATTAATAATAATGCTTTGATGTTCGGTGGTCTTGCCCACGCTGATGGGTTCCAGGCCATAATTTTTAAAAATGGTGTTTACGGCGGCCAGGTTTTGGGGTGATATTTCCAGCACAAATCCCCCCGTTTCCGAGAATAAAATTTTATCTATCCGGAAATCTCCCGGTACGTTTACTTCGCAGCCAAGATTACCGCCGAGACTCATTTCCGCCAGAGCCACGGCAATGCCGCCGTCGGAAATATCGTGCGCGGCCAGGATAAGCCCCTTTTCAATTGCGTCGGTTAGAGCGTATACCTGGTTTTGGACTTCGTCCAGATCCGGTTGCGGAACGTTGGCACCCAGATGGTCGAACAGGGAATAATAAACACCGCCGCCACACTCGTCCTTACGCGCCCCGATCAGCAACAGGGTTGAATCCGGTTGCTTGAAACGCGAAGTGACGGTTTTGGAAACGTCATTCAGGCGCCCCACACAGCTTACAATCGGGCTGGGCGGGATGGCGCCGTTTTTCGATTCATTGTAAAAACTGACATTGCCGGCCACAATCGGCAGGGGCGCCTCCGGGTGTTCCTTCAGGTGAATCGCCTTGCAGGCTTCCGCCACGCCCCGGGTTGCTTCCACAAATTCCCACATTTGCTCCGGCTTTTCCGGGTTGCCGAAACAGAGACAGTCCGTCATGGCCTGCGGAGTGGCGCCCACGGCGGCCACGTTCCGGACGGATTCGACCACGGCGTTCACCGCGCCCCAGTAAGGGTCGATCCGACAGAAACGGGGGTTGTGATCGACGGATAAGGCAATGCCGATCCGGCGAATTTCCTCCGGGTAACGGTGTTCATTGAACGGCGCCATTACTCCGGCGTCGGCCTGTCCGGCCTCGACGATTGTGCGGCCCTGAACCTGTTTGTCATACGTTTCGAATATCGGTTTGCGGGAAGCGATATTTTCGTGTGCCAGGAGTCGCAACAGAATTTCGTTGTAATCACCTGGTTCCGGGAGCTCGGGTTCGGAGAACGTCCGTTCCGGTTTTTGGAAGGGGCGCTGATATAAAAATCCTTTGGTTACTTTGGGAGCCGCCGCTTTTACGATCTCTTCGCCGTTGGTGTGCACGATATATTGTTGATCCCGGCGGATTTTCCCGATGACGCGGGCCTGGGCGAGCTCGGAAACGCCGGGCAGATCAAAAGTTTGGTTATAGTGTTCCAGAATAAGCGGGGTTATTTCCGGAGGGGAAACCCACATGAACCGTTCCTGGGTTTCGGAGCACAGCACCACGGACGGGTGCAGATGGTCCATACTCACGTGTACCTTATCCAGCCACACTTCGGCCCCGTACCCGGCGGTATCGGCCAATTCCACGCTGGCGCAGGCTACTCCGCCGGCGCCCAGGTCCTTGAATCCGACCCGCTGCAGGTAGCCCTTCTTTTTCAGCAGATCAAACAGGGCGTAAGTTGCTTTCAGCAAATGCCGTTCCAAAAAGGCGTTCGGTTCCTGGACCGCTCCCTTGTTCTGTTCCCTTTTTTCCTCTTCCAATTCCAGTGAGGCAAAACTGGCGCCGCCGAAACCGCTGTTATCGGTCGGCTTGCCGACCAGAATCAAATCGTACCCGGCGGCATTTTCAGGAGCGTAGGAATGAACAATTTCGTCCTCCCGGACAATCCCCAGGGTTACCACGTTTACCAGGCAATTGTCATTATAACCGGGGTCGTAATAGAGGTCGCCCCCCACATTGGGAATTCCCAGGGGATTTCCGTATCCGGCGATGCCGTCCACGACGCCGTCGTGTATCCACTTGGTCCGGGGCAACCGGATGTCGCCGAAGCGCAGGGCGTCCGCCACGGCGATTACTTCCGCCCCCATGCAGCACACATCGCGGACGTTGCCCCCCACACCCGTGGCGGCGCCTTCGTACGGAACGATTTGCGACGGGTGGTTGTGGGACTCGTGACTGATGACAACGCCGTAGCGCCGGCCGTCCGCGTCGGTAGCAATGGCTACGACACCGGCATCCTCTTTGGCTCCCAGAATGACGGTGGGCCCATCGGTGACGAACTGAGCCAGATGAGGTCGACTGCTCTTGTAGGAACAATGTTCCGAGCCTTCAATGGAAAACAGAACGCATTCGGCCAGAGAAGGGGGCCGGCCAAGAAATTCTTCCTGAATTTTCAGGATTTCGTCAACGGTTAAAGGAATGCCGTACTCGTTGAGCTTGGACCTGATCTCGTCAGGAGATAAGCGGGAAAAATCGATGATTTCTTTGGTAAAAGTCATTGTCCCCCGTATCGATTCAACTAAGAAAGGTTAAAATGGAAAATTGAACGGATGGTTGTTTATCATCCTTTCTGCGGAAAGGATTGCAGATTCAAGTCGTGAATTGAGGAGTTATGACCGTAAAAGCGTTTCATGTCTTTGCGGTCCCACCGAAACGATGGTAACCGGGCAGTCCGATTGATCCTCAATAAACCGAATGTAACGTTTCAGGTTGTCGGGTAAGGCTTCCCAGCCGCGGTCCAGAACATCTTCATCGATGGAATCCCATCCCGGCAGGATTTCATATATTGGTTTGGCCTGGCGGTACTTTGTCAGGCTGGCCGGCATTTCGGTAAGGATTTCTCCCTCTACTTCGTAGCCGGTGCAGACCGGTAATTCCTTGAATCCGGTAAGGACATCCAACTTGGTCAGGGCAATATCGGTGAGTCCATTCACCCGTACCGCCTGCCGCAATTGCACCAGGTCCAACCACCCTACCCGCCGCGGGCGACCGGTGGTGGTGCCGTACTCCTGACCCTTTTCACGCAGGTTGGTTGCTTCTTCTTCCGGTAATTCGGAGGGGAAAGGACTGATCCCTACGCGGCTTACGTAAGCCTTGGTCACACCGACGATCCGGTCAATCTTGCGGAAACTGACACCGCTGCCGGTGGCGATGTGTCCCGCCACCGTGTTGCTGCTGGTGGTATGGGGATAGATTCCGTGGTCAACATCCAGGCTGATTCCCTGGGCGCCTTCGAATAAAATCGATTTTCCTTCCCGGTGTGCCCGGTACAGTACCACGGAGGTGTCGGTTATGTAATCCTTTAATTGACGACCGTAATCCAAATATTGAGTGTAGATTTTATCAAGGGAAAGGTTAAAAGAGTAGCCGAGTACGTTGGTAACCAATTTTCTGTTAAAAGTAAAAGCTTTTTCGAGTTTCTCGCGGAAAACGTCGGGTTCCAGGAGATCAGCCATCCGTATACCGTGGCGGAACATTTTATCGGCGTATACCGGCGCAATGCCGCGCTTGGTGCTGCCGGCCGCCAGCTTACCCTGGTAATGGGTAAGCCCTTCGTCCACGGCAATATGATAAGGTAGAATGACATGGGCCCGTTCGCTGATCAGCAATCGCGGGTGAATGCCGCGGTCTTCAAGGTAATGGATCTCCTCCAGGAGGGCGTTTGGATCAACTACGACACCGTTGCCGATAATACTGGTGGGATGCGGGTAAAGAACACCGGATGGAATCAGGTGCAGTTTGAATACCTGATTGTCGACGTTTACCGTATGGCCGGCATTGTTTCCGCCGTGAAAACGGACAACATAGTCGGTCTGGTCGGCAAAAAAATCAGTTATTTTGCCCTTACCTTCGTCGCCCCACTGGGCGCCGACAATTATGGTAATTTTTGATTGCGGTGCTGTCACCGGATTAATTTCAAGTGCTGGTTCGGCATTAATATGTGGCGAAAAACATTAAAATCTTATCGAAACCGATGGTGTAGGTTAAACCAAAGAATCAATTTAAGGAAAGGATCAAAATATAAAATTTTCGCGTATTTCGATTTTTCC
>JAADGP010000159.1 GCA_013152315.1 FCB group bacterium | reverse complement strand
GAATACCAAAAAATAAGAAATACAAATAGCTTAATAACGATTCGGTTTTTATTATTCGTATTCAATTGGAGCAATTATGAAGCGAGGAATTGTAAAGGAATATGACCCGAACCGCGGGTTTGGTTTTATCCAGGACGAAAACGGGGATGATTATTTTGTCCACGTAAGCGGACTGCGGCCCCATTTGCAACAACGGGGGCTTCGTCCCGGTCAACGCGTGTTGTTTGATGTCGATTTTGACGTAAAGGGTGACCGGGCAATAAACGTTCGCCCGGAATAAATTTTAGCCTGTCAACTGCGTGACTCAACCGGGGTTAATTGGGAGCGGAGCCGGATTTAAACGTTTCCGCGAATGCCAGACGTTCGCCGATGGGCGGATGTGAATAGTAAAGCCATTTTATCCACCGGGAAGGATAGGCATTGGACAAATTGCGGTTGGCCAGGCCGGCCATGGCCGATATGAAAGCGTCGGGACTGGGAATTAATCCCAGGGCGGTCCGATCGGCCTGGCGTTCAAAGAATCGTGATAACGCCAGGTTTAACGGTCCGAACAAAAAACCGGAAACAAAACCCATCACCAGGGCCAGGATAGGAAAGAGGGTGAGATTCCAGCGTACCGACTCAAGAAAATGCGGGAAGTTTGCCCTCATAAACCAGTCCAGAATCCAGAAAACAATCAGTTGCTGCGCGGTGCCGACGGCAATGTTTTTCCAGATATGGGCGTGTTGGTAGTGACCCACTTCATGGGCAATAACCGATTCGATTTCCGGAATGGTCATATGGTCCAACAGATTGTCCGCCAGGACTACGCGTCGTGTCTTGCCCAATCCCGCCAGGAATGCATTCTCTTTTTTGGTTTGCCGGCTCATGTCCTGCCGGAAAAAACCGCTGGGTTTTAAACCCACTTTTTTCAGTATGTTCGTCAGCCGGGAGACAAGTTCTTTATCATCAATGGGGTCGTATTTATTAAATATGGGAAGAATGAGTACCGGAAACAAAGTCGCGAAAATAACACTGACCACAGCGATTCCCAGCCCGGCGATCAGCCACCAGTTAGCGGGATATCGGGCCATGACCCAGTAAAGCAGTCCGATTAATAGGGGCATCAGGATTAGACCGACCAGGAAGGATTTGAGTTGATCGAGGGCCCAGGTTTTTGGCGTGTAGTTTGAAAAATTCCAGCGGTGTTCGTGAACATAGGATTGGTAATAGGTCAGCGGCAAACCGATGATCGTAGTCAACGTATGGAAAACGACGACGTAAATAATGAAAATCCACAAGGTTGATTGGGTGGTTGGATTTGCCAATCGATAGCTGAAGCCGCCATAGTAAAAGGCCAGGAGAAAAACCAGTGAAATGCCGGATCCGATCAGGCTCAGGATCCGTTTTTCCTTTTCGTATTGCCGGGCCTGTTTTTGTTTTTCGGCATCCAGCAAGGGGTGTATGCGGAGCTTTTTATTCATAAGGCACCGGAAGGGAATTGGATTTATCGCCATGTGGTGTCATATCATATTTACCAAAGAAATTGTGACAGTGAATAAACGGATTGCCGTCGCGAATCATCTGTTTACACCATTTCCGGGGTGCGATTCACGAAATCCCTGATCAAACGCAGGGCACGGACCGGGATTTTATGCTTCGCGGGGTAAGTTTCCAATCGGACCGGATTTCCTAATTCCCGCAGAAATCGCAATGTGTCGTATCCGGCTTCGGGCTTGACGATGGTATCCTGGCTGCCGTGCATGATAAGCACCGGGGTGGCGCGACCGGTTTGCGTGGCCGAACGTCTCAGTTCTTCCGGAAATTTGATAAAACCGGCGATGGGGACAATTCCTCCCAAAGTATACGGAAGTCGCAGGGCGTATTCCAGCGCCAGACTGGCGCCTTGTGAAAACCCGACGATGTAGGTTTCGTCCAAGGAAAATCCCTCGGACCGAATTTGCTTCAGCAGAGAATCCATCAAATCCAGGGTCGCCCGGTATTCCCATCCCTTTTCATCCGATCCGCTGAACCACGAATAACCGACGCCGTGATCCGTAGAATATGGCGCCCGGGGAAAGTACCACTTGGCGTTCCGGAGATTCACGCCCACGGCGACGGGACGGAGCGAATGTTCGTCCCCCGTCCAGCCATGCAAACCGATGATTGCCCGGGTTGGATTATTTTGTCGTTGGTATGTTTCCAAAACCATTGTCGGATTAAAATAAAAGGACCGGAAAATTACAACGAAAAGAGAGTTGTCGAGACCTTTTTATGCAAATGAATCCTGGGTACGATGTTGCAACATGGTGTTGGGAAACACCGTCGGAGAATATCAATCCGGTTTCAGAATTCGTATTGATCACAACAGCAATTATCAACGATGTCGATCGATTCAAGATCGAATTCATCCTCGGTCAGGAATTTGTAACGGATACAGGTCTCCAGGGTAATTCCCTCAATACCGCCCAATTGCGCCAGGTCTTCCTGGGTGACCCGTTTATATAAATAGCCGCCGGTCAATCCACCCCCGCAGTTGGAACATTCCGTGGATTTATTACAGCCGATATTTATTGATAGAAACAGTAACAGGATTGCCAGCAGTTTGATGTTGGTAACGATTTTATATGCGATATGATTCATAATCGCTCCTTGATTAATATTGGTTTCGTTGTTTTTCAAAAGCTTCCATTCGCCGTCTGAAATCCCCTTCGTTCACGGCCTGGAGCAAGGGACTGATTTTGATATTTTCCCGGATGGTGATTGTCGGTTGCGGACCGTAATCATGCCCCGGATAAATGATGGTGGAACCGGGAAGCACAAGTAACTTTTCGTATACGGAATGGTAAAGCTGACTGATGTTACTCCCGGCGCTGATGGTCCGGCCGGTGCGGCCGACGAACAGGGTGTCACCGGTAAACAGGGCATTCCCGATTTTAAAGCAAAGGGAATCAAAATAATGGCCGGGTGTGTGCAGGACCCGGATTTCCAGCTCTCCGATCGTAACCGAATCACCGTCTTTGACCGGGCAAATCTTTCCGCCGTTAATCCGATCCGCGGAACCAGCAAAGATGATGACGTTCAGGGCGGGATATTTTTTCGTGTATTCCGACAAATAGGTAATGTGATCACCGTGGGTGTGAGTGATAAGCAGGGCCTTAAGATCATTTTCCAGGAACGGTTGAATGGTTTTCAGCGGAACGGCGGCATCAATTAATAATTGGGTTTTTGTCCGCTGATTACTTACGAGGTGGGTGAAATTATTATCGTACCCACCCCGGAAGGATTGAATGTTTATCTTGATATTGGGCATGATTGATTGAATTAACCTGATTATAAACGGTTTGTATTTTATCTTTTACCCGGAATAAATGCACTATTTAAGTCCATTTGATGAAAAAAAATGAAGGAATTTTATTGGTGCTATTAAGGATGGAACTTCAGTAAGGAGGAACAGATCATGAAACAAGTAGGGTTATACCTCATCTTTGGCGGTGTCATTATTTTCATATTGGCTTTCATAAAATCCATTTTAACTTTTTTAGCTCAACATCCGATATTAGGATTGGCCTTGGTGGCGATCGTGGCCGGCGTTGCTCTGCTGTTATATAGTGTGTACCAGGAAACGGCCAGAAATAAGTAACAAAGCCGCCTGAATAAAGGCGTAAAAATCGGTTGAAGTCCTTACCGGCGGAACGATAGATTGTCGGGATGCGGAACTATTGGTTTTGAACACGGTTGCAGGTGAACATGGTACGCAACCACAGTAAAATAATCATCATGGTAAGCAGGTAATAGAATTCCCGGCAAGTTATTTACTTTTCACAAGACAAAATTCTTTTACCCCTGCCATTCAATAAGAAAGGTATTTTCATGAAATACAAAGCGATTTTGCTTTTTGGGCTGTTTTATTTTGCCTGTTCCGGCGGCGATCAGAAACAGGCAGTAACGAACCTTGGATCACAAAAAGACTCTTTAAGTTATAGTATCGGGATGGATTTCGCCACGCGGTATAAAGCGGAGTCGATAGATATCGATCCGGAAATATTTTCTCAGGGGTTGAAAGACGCGTATTATGATCGCGACCTGCTTCTGACTGCGGATGAGTCACAGGCGGTTATTCAGGATTTCCAACGTCAATTGCGTGTTCAAAAGCAGGAACAGGCCAAAAAGGAAGCGGAAGAAAATAAAGCCACCGGTGAAGCTTTCTTGAAAGAGAACGCCAGGAAAAAAGGTGTCGTTACCCTGGACAGCGGTCTCCAATACAAAATCATCCGTGAGGGAGACGGTCCGCGTCCGAAGGCCACCGATGAAGTCACCGTTCATTACAAAGGTTCCCTGATTGACGGTACCGTTTTCGACAGCTCCTACGATCGTGGAGATCCGGTAACGTTCACCCTGAACCGCGTGATCAGAGGCTGGACCGAAGCATTGCAACTCATGCCGGTGGGCAGTAAATGGGAACTTTATATTCCTTCCAATCTTGCCTACGGCGAACGTCAGGCAGGTCCCACCATCGGCCCTAACAGCACGCTTATTTTTGAAGTCGAACTATTGGGAATTAAATAGAATATATTGGAGCTGTTTCCCCGGCAATTCCGAATTGCCGGGGAAATTAATCCGCCGGTAATCATCTTTTATCGAATTATCCCGCGGGAGGTAAATAGTATTAATTGGTAAGGGATCGAGTACTGATTTTTATTGCCGCTATGAGCGATATTCCCGAATTATTTCGGAAATAATACTGACGGCGATCTCCGGGACGGTTTTGGAGTGGATATCCAGTCCGATAGGGGCATGCACCTTTCCTACGCTTTCAGGAGAAAAGCCTTCCGCCAACAGGGCCTCCGACAAAATTCGCCATTTCCGGCGACTGCTCATCAGTCCGATGTAAGACACGTCGTGTTTCAGAATATCCCGCAACAGCAGCAGGTCGTGCTGGT
>JAADGP010000146.1:4989-6483 GCA_013152315.1 FCB group bacterium | reverse complement strand
GTCCCGTAGGGACGAAATGTAAATGCCGCCGTGAACAAATTGATCATTTGTTTTTTCAATCCTGGGCAACAAATACAAAAGATATATTAAGGCAATTGTGTTTGCCTTGCGCCTTTGCTGTCTCGTACCTACGGGACTTGTGTTTATTGCCTTATGATTGCTAAAAATATCACGTCCCTACGGGACGTTGTGCCCGGGTTTCGATCGTGATGTTTTTCCTTGTGAATGTGAATTTCACTTGTTATTTGAATCCTGTAATTACTTGATTATTTGAAATCAGCCGAAAATTGCCACGGCCCCAACCCTGTCCCGTCAGGGACAGAATATTTGTAGCATAACCGTACCCACCCCTAGGGCAAGTCCTGTAGGGACGAAATGTGAATCCTCCCGTGAATAAATTTGATCGCTGATATTTATCCTGTACAACAAACACAAAGGAGATATTAAGGCAAATGCATTCCCCTTGCGCCTTTGCTATCTCGTCCCTACGGGACTTATGTTCATTGCCTTATGGCTTGCTAAAAATATATCGTCCCTACGGGACGTTGTGTCCGGGGTTGGATCGTGATGGTTTGTTACCGAAAATGTGGATTTCACGTGTTAATTGAATCCTGTAATTATTTGAATATTTGAAATCGGATGGAAAATGCCACGGCCCCAATCCTGTCCCGTCAGGGACAGAATATTTATAGCACAATCGTACCCAACCTCAGAGAAGTCCCGTAGGGACGAAATATGGATCCCGTGTGAATAAAGGCGGTGATTTCTCGCAATCCACGATACGAAAAAAACCCATATTCTAATATTAGAATATGTTTATATTATAACATGAATATTCGGGCCGCAAATCGAATTCTGACACCCAAGGAATTTGTGATCGCCGGCTGTTGAACGAGGGGCCTGCCCACGGGTACGAAATCGAACGGAAAATCCGGGACCGCGGAATTCGCGTCTGGACCCAAATCGGTTTTTCGTCGATATACCATATTCTGCGCAAACTGAAACAGGCCGGTTATGTTTCCCAAACCGCCAACGTGGCAGGTGGGAAATTGCAACAGGTGTACCAACTGACATCGAGCGGACGACAGGCGCTGTATGACCAGATTCGACAATCGCTGGTTGCCCTGCGAAAGGGAGAAGATGAATTCGATATCGCCATCGCGAACACGGTGAACATGCCGTCCGGGGAGATCCGGAGTCTGTTGCGGGAACGGATCGCCCGACTGGAACGGGAGGCCGCCGGCCTGGAACATCTGCGCGATGAAAAAATAGCGAACGGAATGCCGAATCTTCCGGCTGTTACCGTCCTGTTCGACCGTCCCATCGCTTTGTTGCGGGCGGAAAAGGAATTTCTGGAAAACTACATTAACCGTTTTTGATCTGGGAGAACGATATGAAAGTTGTACTTGCTCTTGACCTGGGAACAACAGGAAACCGGGTGATTGCCTTTTCCAAAGAAGGAGAAGTAATCGCGAAATCGTATTACGAATTTCC
>JAADGP010000146.1:0-4962 GCA_013152315.1 FCB group bacterium | reverse complement strand
CACGACCCGCTCGACATTCTCAATACGACGGTGAAAGCCCTGAAAGATGTTCTTTCCGCCGTCGGGGAAGACAACGTCGTTTCCATCGGGATCACCAATCAACGGGAAACGGTAGTCCTGTGGGATAAACAAACGGGAAAACCGGTTTACAACGCCATCGTCTGGCAATGCCGGCGGACGCGGGAAATCTGTGACCGTTTGTCGAAGCACGCGGCCCTGATCAAAAGGAAAACCGGCCTTCCCCTCGACCCCTATTTTTCGGCCACCAAAATCCAATGGCTTATTGAAAACGTCCCCGGAGTAAAAGAGGGAGCCGACAAGGGAGACATCCTTTTCGGAACGGTTGACAGCTGGATCCTGTGGAACCTGACCGGTGGTCATGTTCACGCCACGGAACCAAGTAATGCCTCGCGCACGTTATGCTACAATATTCACACCCTGGATTTTGACGATGAATTGCTGGACCTGTTCGGAATTCCCCGCCGACTTCTGCCGGAAGTACGGGAAAGCGGTGAACTTTTCGGCACGACCGACAAAAAAATCACCGGTCGGGAAATCCCCATCACGGCAATCCTGGGAGACCAGCAGGCCGCGCTTTTCGCCCAGGGCGGTTGGGAAATGGGGGTGGTTAAAAACACGTACGGGACGGGCCTGTTCCTGATGACCACCACCGGGACGAAAGTGGCGGAGTCCGGGAATTTAATAAATACCATTGCCTGGCGGGTCGCGGGTGAAGTCAGTTACGCCATCGAAGGCAGTGTTTTCATCGGCGGTTCCTGTATTCAATGGTTGCGGGAGGGATTGCAAATCATCAAATCCTCCGCCGATTCGGAACAACTGGCCGAAGCGCTCGAATCCAACGAAGGGGTGTATTTCGTCCCCGCGCTGGTCGGTTTGGGAGCCCCTTATTGGGATCCTTCCGCCCGGGGAATGATTATCGGAATTACCCGCGGCACCCGCCGGGAACACTTCGCCCGCGCGGCCCTGGAAGCCATCGCTTACCAAACCCGGGACGTGATTGAAGAAATGGAAAACGCGGCGGGAATAAAATTCAAAAACCTGCGCGTGGACGGCGGCGCGGCCGAGAATGACTTTCTTATGCAATTCCAGGCCGATATTCTCAACACAACGATCGAACGACCGCAGTTGATTGAGACAACGGCTTTCGGAGCCGCCGGTCTTTCGGGAATAATATCCGGATTCTGGGATAAAAACAAATTTTCCGCAGCAAGGAAGGTGGAAAGAAAATTCACCCCGAACTGGGATGCCGAAAAAAGAAACTTTTACTACTCAAGGTGGAAAAAGGCCGTGGCGCGATCCTTAAACTGGAGCAGTGAATAATTATCGCCCTCCAGGCGAACCGGCACGCGACCGCTTCGAAGGGAAAACACGCCCGCAGCGGCGGGACAACAACAGATTCGTAAAACGGAGGAATGCATCATGAAAATTGATTATAAAAAGGAGTTGAAACACCTGTATTCACCGCCGAAAAACAAAATCGTGTTGGTGGACGTGCCGCTGATGAAATTCCTGATGATTGACGGCCGCGGCGATCCGAATAATTCCCCGGAATTCCAGTCCGCCGTCGACACGCTGTACGGTGTCGCTTACACACTCAAGTTTTACCTAAAAAAACAGGGGATCGGCCCGGACTATACCGTGATGCCGCTGGAAGGACTCTGGTGGATGGACGGATGGGGTGACTTCGATTTGGAAGATAAGGATAACTGGCTCTGGACGCTCATGATAATGCAACCCGAACACATTACCGGGAAACAGGTCCTGGCCGCCATCGAACAGTTAAGAGCGAAGAAGGATCCGCCGCGCCTGGACCAGGTAACCTTCGAAGTTTACGAAGAGGGGCTCGCGGTACAAACAATGCACATCGGTCCTTACGCGGAAGAGGGCCCGACGATCGAAAAATTGCACCGCTTCGCGAAAGAAAACGGTTATCGTCTGCATAAGAAACATCACGAGATATATCTTGGAGATCCCCGACGGACCAAACCGGAACGGTTGCGCACCGTTCTTCGGCAACCGGTAATAAAATGAACTTCCGCGGGTGAAGAACCGGTAAAAGGATGTTCCGTTCCTTCAGATGTTCTGTTCCTTCCGTCTTTTTAATCACGATATCCCGCGTTAATTTTTGATTCATGCGCCGGAACATTAAACACAAAGCTCCCCGGTTGTTTCTCTGGCTGAGCCTGATTGTCACCTGCGCCTGGTTGGCCTGTAAAACACCGGTGGGGTTGGAACCGGTAGCCGGCGTGGAGGGAACCCTGATTACGGTGGGCGCCTGGCCCGATTCCTTACGGGGAATCGTTGTCGCCGCCCTGGATTCCCTGGACCTGGAGGCCCCGGCCCGGCATTTAATTGATTACAGCGAAGTCCTGACTCCTCCGCAGGATACATTAAACTTCTTTATCCAATTGTATCACGGCGCCTTCGTGCTTGTCCCGGTGGGGATCACCATTGACCCGGCCTTTTTCGTCGCCAACCTCGATTCGATTTTGGGGGCCCCGTCGCTGCCGCTGGTTCCCCTGGTAGACCCCGCCAATCCTTTGCTTACCATCCGTTCCGTCGGCGTCGGCGAACAATCGGTAACAACCGTGGACCAACCCATTATCCTGGATTTTTCACGCTGATGTCAAAACTATCGCTGCTGCTGTTTCTCTTAGTCTGCGGGGGTCTTATTGCCCGGGAACAATATGAAATTTCCGGTAAAGTCACCGATGCCGAAACCGGGGAACCTTTGGTCGGCGTAAATATCATATTGGCGGGAACCTTTACCGGCGCCGCGACCAACACCAACGGTGAGTTTACCCTCTCCAACTTACCCCCCGGTACGCATACCCTTTTGGTCAGCATGATCGGTTACAAATCGAAACGAATTCCGGTCTCGCTTCGCGATTCGGTACTCGTGACACAATTGAATATTGCCCTGGACCGGAATGTGATATCCACGCCCCAGGTTGTCGTTACCGCCAGCCGATCGGCACAGGATATCATGGATTTGCCCTTGTCCGTCAGCACCCTGGGACCCCGTGACCTTTTCAGCAAGAACGCCATTACCCTGAATGAAGTGTTAACCACCCAGGCCGGTGTCTCCATGGTACACAACCAATTAAATATCCGCGGCGCTTCCGGGTTTACGCTGGGCGCCGGCAGTCGTTCTTTGTTGCTGCTGGACGGCATTCCCATTATGGGAAGCGCGGCCGGAAACATTACCTGGGACATTGTTCCGGCCTCGGAAATCGAGCGGGTGGAGATTGTCAAATCCGGTGGTTCCGCCATGTACGGTTCCGGCGCCATGGGTGGTGTCGTTAATATTATCACGCGCAACGCTCCCGCCCGCCCGGAAACCCGTTTCCGGTCGATCGTGGGTTTCTACAGTGAACCCAAGTACGACCAGTGGAAATGGCGTCGCCGCCGCGGAATGTTTTCCATGTACGAAATCACCCATTCCCGTCCCCTTGGCAAACACGGCTTCTGGATTCGCGCCCAGCGCTCGGTCACCGACGGCTACACGCAACTCGGGTGGAAACGCGCCCTCAGTTTTACCGGAAAGATCAAACTGAATTTAAACAGTCGTTCCAACGCGTCCGTCTATGCCAATCTGCTTTCCGACAAAGGGGGGGCGCTTTCACAATGGAAAAGTCCGGCGGATCCCTTTGAAGCTCCGGAGATTTCAAAACGGGATCAATCTTCCGGCACCAAATTGAACCTGAACACGGTCTGGAACACTATTTTCAACCGGCAAATCGTCCTCCGCGTAAAAGGCGCCCTCTACCGGGTTCAGTGGCAAAACCGGGGAACGAATACCGATCGATCATTGGAACAAAAACTCCTGGGAGAGACCCAACTTGAAGTTCCGCTCGGCAACGATCACCACTTAACGGCCGGTTACACTCTTCAGCAAGCGTATATTGACGCCGATATTTTCGGCGTCCACACGGTTCAAACCCGGGCCCTGTACGGACTGATTCGCGTAAAACGCCGTCACGTTTCATTATCGCTTGGCGGACGTTACGAAGCGTTCCTGGTTGACGGCGCCCCGTTCGACCGCCAGACCGTCCCCCAGATAGCCGTGAATTACCGGCCATTTTCCTGGCTGTCGCTGCGCGCCTCCTACGGCGGCGGATTTCGTTCACCTACCGTGGCGGAACTCTATTCACGATCCCAGTTGAACGTGTTTAAAGTGGAACCCAACCCGAACTTACGGGCCGAAACGTCCCGCTCCGTTGAAATCGGGTATTCCCTGCGGTGGTCCGGGAAATCGGCCTTGCTATCTTATGTCCAATGGGAAGGCGCCTTATTTCGAAACGCTTTTGTTGACCTGATTGAGCCCCGACCGGACCATTTCGGGATTATTCATTTCGAAAATGTTACCCGCGCCGATATTTCCGGCTGGGAAACCGGTTTTACCGGAGGATTTCTCCGCGGCTTGCTGGACGTTCAACTGGCCTACACATATTTAAACCCGGTGGAAATCAACGCCGCCGGGACCGTCCTGGATACCCTATCTTATCGCTACCGGCATTATTTTACCCAAACCGTAAACGTGCATCTGAAAGCGTTTACCCTCTCCCTGGACTCCCGGCATTCCAGCCGGATCGAGAAAACGGAATTGTTCGACGAAAACCCCCTGACGCATAGAGATCGCCGGGTGCCGGTTCATGTCTGGAACGGCAGCGTGGCCTACCGCCGGGGAAACCTGGAAATAATGCTGCGCGGCGAAAACCTGTTTCAGTATTATTACGTGGAATTGGAGCGGAACCTGGGGAAAGAGCGGAATTTCTCCCTTTCCGTGATGTGGAATTATTAAACCGCAAACAACCTCTTGGGAATGGATGGTCGAGCTGAAATTCACTGCTTAGTTAATCTTTTCTATCGGATGTTATTTCCCTGTTGATTCGTGGAATAAATCTTACTGCATCTATTCGGTAAATGTGTCCGCCCCAG
>JAADGP010000129.1:5188-8612 GCA_013152315.1 FCB group bacterium | reverse complement strand
CTATTTAATATCCCACCTAAATACCGTGTTAAACCCATCCCCTCCCTCAAATCAATCTTTATACAGCCTAAACTCAACTCCATTTATTCTTTTCATCGCATCCTGGTAATAAACACACACTATTTTGTATTAATCTTAATATTATAATCCCGTAATCACAAGGGCGTTCTGCCCGCCGGACGGCCAAGGGCGAAAGACCAAGAACCAAGGACCGGCGTGTTCAACCGTCTTTCGCCTTTCGTCCTTAAAGTATTCCTTTCACTGTTTCGAGCATATCCACCATCATTTCGTAAGTTAGCCGTTTCGTATTTACATTCCTTGGACTGGGATGATAGGAGCCGACCAGTCGCTTCCCGTCCGGCATCCGGTAGTGGACATTGTGTTGGAAGGGATAGTCTTTCAAAGTAATCGGGAATATGGATTGGAAATACTTCAGACAGGATTTAAAGGCAATGCCCCCCAAGGCAAGTATGACTTTTATGTCCGACAAAAGCTGTAGTTCGCTTTGGAAATACGGTCGGCAATTCGCCAATTCCCGGGCCGTCGGCTTGTCCCCGGGAGGAACGCACCTCAGGACGGGCGTCATGTACCCACGGTTCAGGACCAACCCGTCATCGCGCCTGGTTGACGTGGGCTGGCTGGCCAATCCGACGGCATACAGGCAACGCATAAGAAATTCAGCCGATTTATCTCCGGTGAATACCCTCCCGGTTCGATTTCCCCCATGCGCGGCCGGCGCCAACCCCACGATCAGCAATCTGGCGTCCGGAGATCCATACCCGGTTACCGGTCTCCCCCAGTATTCCCAATCCCGGTACTGCTTCCGTTTTTCTTTCGCGATCCGCGTCCGGAACGCGACTAAGCGCGGACATTTCGTACAATGAACGATCGCGTCATTCAGTTGCGCAAACGATTTATACGTCATCGGGAGCCAGCAATACTTTCCCGAAGTTCTTGCGCGCCGCGATATATTCGTGAGCCGCCTGCACTTGTGAGAAAGGAAATACACGATCCACCACGGGATCGATCCTGCCCGTCCTTAACCATTCCATGAGGGTTGCCAGGGCGGCTTTGAGTGTTTCCTCGTTCCGGACCATCCCTAAGTGGAACCCAAACACACCCTTGTTGTGCGATATTAGTTTCACGGGATGAAATTTCGGGAATCGCAGGTATTCCCAGGCGGCAGGGAGTAATTTTTTTCGCGGCCCGATCGCCGATGCGGAAAAACCATAGGCCACCAACCTTCCCAGACCGGCAAGCGCCCGGTAACTCCGCTTGAGGTGCGCCCCTCCCACCGGATCAAGAATCACGTCCGCCCCCGCCCCGCCTGTAATTTCCATGACCCTGTCGAGAAAATCCTCTTTCCGGTAATCAATCGGATTCTCCACGCCTAATTGCTTCAAGCGCTCATGCTTATGGGCGGAAGCCGTTCCGATGATCCTGGCGCCCAGTATCCGGGCGATTTGCAACGCGGCGATCCCCACGCCGCCGCCGATTCCGTGAATCAAAACCCATTCTCCGGCCTGCACATGGGTCTGGTTAATCAGCATCAGGTAGGCCGTTAAATAATTCACCGGCAACACAACCCCGGCCCGCAGTTGTTCGCTCGAATCCAGGAACACCACGCGGTCGGTCGTAAGATTTACGGACGAGGAATAACCATTAAACTGCGTTATCCCGATTACCGGTTTGCCCGTCAGGGTCGGGTCAACGGCAGATCCCGTCTTTTCAATCACACCGCTGATTTCGTATCCCGGCACGAAGGGTGGCTTGGGCGCTCCCGGATACAAACCCATCCGCGCCAGAATATCGGCAAAATTTATCCCCGCGTAATGTACGCGAACCTGTACCTGGTTCGGACCGGGGTCTTCGATTCGCGTTTCCCGAATTTCCAGGACTTCCGGTCCGCCATGTTTGCTAATCCAAATTTGCCGCATTGTGGAAGTTAGCCATCCCAGCCCATCCTTCCAAAATTTTCAGCAACTGTTTCCCCGGCAATTCCAACTTCCCGGAGAAATAAATCGGTAATGCTTGTCGGTTGCTACCGTTTCTATCCTCAAGTTCGATAACGATCCCGTCACTATTACGTACTTATATTCCAAACGCGTAAGAATTAAGTATCATTGGTTGAGGATTTCTGTCTCAAAAATAGTCCTCTAAAAAAAGGGCCGGGATCTCCGCTACGCTACGACACGTTTTACGCTTAATCCTCACCCTGAAATTTCTTCGTAGACAATGACTTCGGTGAAAACGCAATTGCCCGGTACACACTCCTGCCGAATTGGATCTTTGTCGTGAAAGTGTAACTTTCCTGATGCAGGCTCTGTGGACTGCATAGTCAAGTGCTCGTTTAACCTCTTTAAAAGAGAGTAGTCAAACTGATCCCGCAGTGGTTGGAGAAGTTGAAAACCTCGTACCGGAGATCGGGGCATCTCTTGTTAATGCCTTTTTAAAAAAGTAAATGTCAGTGATATCATCGAAAATGATTTTTATGGATAACACCCGGTTTGACCCCTCCGGGGTCAGGGTGTGTTTCGTCTTTTTCCACCGGTTTCACCGGTGGTTATTCGTGTTAATCCCCTTCGGGGATTTAACCTCAAAACCGGTTCCCGCAGTTACTTCGATACTGCAATACGACACGTCTTACGTATCACGTTTCCCCGACAGACACTACGCTTCGTCTGGATCTCCGCTACGCTACGACACGTTTCACGTTTTACCTTCATGGATATTCAAAAATGAATACAATAGACCGCAATAAAACGTCCCCGCCAGGGGACGAATATGAACCCCGAATTTTCGGGGCCGGTGAAACCGGTCGGTAACGACCAACATACCCGACGACCCTGAAAGGGTCGAATCAAACACTATTCATTATTACCGGACTCAAGAATTCTCTCTGCAGTGAGAATTTTTTAAGCAACCAACAAAACTCCGTGTTCTTCTTTTTATTTGTTTCTCATGCTAATCATTACCCGGATTCCGAATATAATCCTTTTTTTAGGCAACCAATTTCGCGCTCCTGTCTGCCCTGAAGAAAGGGCGTCATAACCTAACCCGGTGCGCAGCGCCGGGTTAAAAGAAAAAAGTACACCAGCCCTGAAAGGGCGTGATAATCCATGCCCGGAGATATTCAAAAACCGGAGTCACGAAAATAACAAAACCCCGGTGAAAACGCGTTTGCCTGGTACGTATCCTGTGCGGAATTGGATCTTTGTCATGTTTTTTTGAAATTCTCTATGCAGGGTCTGTCCGCCCTGGCGGACTGCATGATCAAGTGTTTGACAGGTGGACTGATTTCGTACAGGGTTAAGTGTCAGAAAAAATACATTTGCCCGGTACACATCAGGCTATGCTGCGCTACGCCTGACAGGCCCCGTCTCCCACCTTTGGAGAGAGCCACCCCTCTCAAGAGGGGATTCTT
>JAADGP010000129.1:0-5140 GCA_013152315.1 FCB group bacterium | reverse complement strand
TACCCCATTCAGGCGCAGGGATCGATTCCAAAAGAGTGCCAAATTATTTTTCAATATTTCTCCGACTGGAACAAACATGAACATCCCGGCAAAAAACACCCTCGATGTTCATTGCTTCCACAAGATAACATATCTAAATTCGCACCCTTCTTAGAATAATTATCACAAAGGATTTTACATGGCACTAATGACCTCCATTCGCAACCAAATGCACGTGGTTTTGTGGGCTCTATTGATAATATTTATTTTAAGTATGACAATCGGAGGTTTGGTTGGCGGCGCAAATATCATCGATGAACTCTTAGGCCGGGTCGACCCGGGGAAAGCCATCGGCGTTGTAAACGGCGAAATTATTTCCCCCGACGACTTCTCACGCATGGTGGGCAACCAGCTCGAGCAAATTCGCACCAGCGGACAGGAAGTCACCGATTCCGACCTGGAACGGGTCCGGCAGCAGGTCTGGAATAACATCGTTCAGGACTTACTCGTAAAACAGGCAGTTGAAGATTTGGGCATCTCCGCCACCGAAGAAGAAGTCATTTACTATTTGGAAAACAACCCGCCCTCCTTTCTGCGAACCAATCCCGCCTTCCAGACCGACGGTAAATTTGACCAGGTCAAATATCAGCAAGCCATCTCGAATCCCCAGGGGAATGAATGGGCTCCCGTTGAGCAATTCATGAAAAATACCTATATCCCCAATTACAAACTGCAACAAATGATCCTGTCCTCGGTCATCGTGACCGACGAGGAAATCTGGGATGAATACGTCCAGGAAAATGTGGATTTTACCATCAAATCCCTGCATGTCACCGACCGTATCCTGGACAAGAAAGCGTTGCAACCTTCCGAGGAGGAGTTAAAAGCGGCTTACAAGGAACGGATCGATGAATTCTCGCGTCCCGAACGACGCATTTTACAATTTGTAAGTTGGAAAAAAGGCCCTTCCAAAGAAGACACTTTGTCTGTGTATAATGACGCTTTGGAACTGAAGGAACGGGCTTTAAAAGGTGAAGATTTCGCCACTCTGGCCAATCAATACACCGAGGATCCCGGCAATCAAGTCACACCCGATTCCGGTCGCGGCGGCGATTTGGGCTGGTTCAGTCGTAACCAGATGGTCCCTTCTTTTGAAAAAGCGGCTTTCAACGCCCGGCCGGGCGAAATCGTAGGACCCGTCCTCAGTAATTTCGGTTACCATATCATTAAAGTGCTCGATAAAAAGACGGAAAACGGCGTTGAAAAAGTACGTGCCGCCCATATCCTGCTCAGAATAACCATGGGACCGCGAACACGCGATTATTTACGGCGCCAGGCGACACTCTTCAGTTACGATGCCCAGGATTTCGGATTTGCCGCCGCCCTGGATACCCACAAGGTGGCCGCGAAAAAATCCAAACCGTTCGATGATGCCGCTTCGTATGTGACCGGTCTCGGTCCAATGCGCAGCGCCGTGCGATTTGCCTTTGACAGTCAAATCGGCGACGTTTCGGAGCCCCTCGAAAACGATGATTATTTTGCCGTCGTAAGCCTGGATTCGATTATTCCTCCCGGGCCCGCTTCCTTTGAAGAAGTGAAATATTCCATCCTCCGGGATATGCTGAAGGAACGAACCATGGAAGCGGCGAAAAAAATCGCCGATGAACTTTATCAACGTATTCAAAACGGCGCCACCATCGAGGAACTGGCGGCCGAAAACAAGGACATGGAACGCGTATTCAACGACACCAAAAAGTTAAATCGCGGGTTCAGTTCCATCGGCCGGAATTATTACCTGATCGGCGCCCTCCTTGACGCGAAACCGGGTGACATAATCGGCCCGTACGAGACCAAACGCGGTTACGCCATTACCGAATTGGTCAGCGTACAACCCATCGATACCACGGATTTCGAAACCAAGAAGAATGTGATCAAAGAAAAATTATTACGAACCAAACAGGGTCAGGCGTTTAATGACTGGCTCAGTTCAATTAAGGCCAAAGCCGAAATAATCGATAATCGGAAATACTATTTCTGATATCTGAAAAACAATATATAAATCCGCCCCCCACGGGATTCCTGATCCCTGAGAAAACAGTATTGCCGGGAATCCCAACATGATTATTTTATCTATATCGCTCCCTCCAACCAACCGCAAGGAAAGCCATGATTACATTCAGTGAAAAACAACTAAAAATACCTTCCATGAGCCGCCCGGTTTTTTTGGTCACCGGTGGCATGTCCAAGTTTGATCGCGCCATTCCCGAAAAAAAGACCGAAGAATTGGTGATTGACGCTTTCACCGAAGCCGCCCGGTTCATTGGAAAAACACCGGCGGAACTGAAGCAATACATCCATTCCGCTTATTACGGCCATTTCGCCGACCATTTCGGCGACCAGCTCTTAGGGGAGGCCGTCATTCACGATCGTCTGGGCCTGGACCCCCTTGGTAATGTCGGTATTAAGACCGGCGGCGCGACCGGCGGCTCCACCCTGTGGGAAGCATTCAAAACGGTCGCTTCCGGTTATTCCGATTGCGTACTGGCAATGGGCTGGGAACGCATGGATGAAGTCCCCACCGACGAAGGGAATCACTACATTGCCTCCGCCGCCGATAAGGACTGGGAAACCCCCCTGGGACATATTTATACCGGCTATTACGCCGTCATGGCTCAAAAATATTGGCAGGTTTTCGGTAAATCCGAAGATTCATTCCGCGTGACGATGGCCGAAATCGCCGTGAAAAACCGCGGTTACGCCCGGATGAACCCCCACGCTCAGGGTCCCAAAAAAATAACCGTTGACGACGTCCTATCGTCCCCGGTCGTGGCCTATCCGCTGCGCGCCCTGGACTGCTGTCTGATGAGTGTCGGCGCGGCCTGCGCCATTCTGTGCGATGAGAAAACCGCCTATGAACTCACCGACAATCCCTTGCTGGTTTACGTCGCCGCCGGCAGTCATACCTTACGGGTCGCCGATCGCCGGAACATGGCAATTCCCCTCCTCCCCAACGAAACCGCCGAGCAATACAAGGACCTCGGCGAACGTTTTCCGGGTGGCGATCGCTATCCCGGCTTTACCGGCTTTCTGGCCGCCCGCATGGCGGCTTACTACGGTTACCGCATGGCCGGCGTTACCGACCCCACCGAGGACCTGGACCTGGTGGAACTCCACGACGCTTTCACCATCAGCGATATTCAGACCTACGAGGATATCGGCATCCGGCCCTACGGTGAAGGCCGCACCTACGTGGAATCCGGCGATTGCTACCATACCAACCCCCACACCGGGAAACCCGGGAAATTACCGGCCAATTTATCCGGCGGTTTGCTTGGCAACATGCACGCCGTGGGCGCCACCGGGATAATGCAGGCCATCGAAGTGGCGCAACATATCTGGGGCCGCTGGGCCGAAATGCACGCCGATCCTAAAAAATGGGAAGCTTTCGGTCGCCAAAAACCCGAAGATTGGACCGACCTGCAGGTAAAAGGCGCCCGGCGGGGCCTGGCGATCAGTCACGCCGGTGTCGGATCCCATGTGACCGCCACGATCATCGTTCATCCCGATCATCAATTAGAGAGGAGATTTTAACATGCGTTGCACCGAAGATCGCGGAACCGTAAAAGTCATCAACGGTCGTTATCGACCGACGGGGAAATTTCATTATATTTACGAACATTCCCCCATCTTCGACGAGAATGGGAAACTGATGGGAATCACCAATCCGCGGGACGTGACCCATATCCACGCCTACGGCGGCGAAGCACAATTTTTCGAATCGTTGGGAAAAGGAAAACTGCTGGGAACCCGCTGCGATAATCCCCATTGCGAAGCCGAAGGATCCATTTTTATGCCCTTCCGGATCCATTGCCCCGATTGCTTAGCGAAAAATACCGTGGTTGATCTTACCGAAACCGCCCGGAAATCGGCAACGGTTCACACTTTTATGATTACCGAACGAACCGGCGCTTTCAATACCCTGCCGACGCCGATAAAATTTGTTAACGTGGAATTCGAAGGGGTTTGCACTATTCTGATGGGCTACCTGTCCGTGGGCGAACCGGAAATCGGCATGCGCGTCGTCCCCATTTTCAAAACCCAAAACCCCACCTTCACCATCCTTGACCTTTCCTGGGTACCGGCAGGGACAAAGGAAGCGGATTTACCGGAAGGATTTACGTTCGGTTAGCAAAATCTCAGGAGGAACGATCCCGTCATGTCCGTCCAGATTGGTCTCTTAACCCTACAACTGCATCTCCCGTTTTCGCAGTCCTTGAAAGACAAACGGAAACTCCTCAATCGCGTGAAGAGCCGGGTTCAAAATCAATATAACGCGTCCATTGCCGAAGTCGATTATCAGGATAAATGGCAATTAACCACCCTGGCCGTGGCAATGGTCGGTAACAATCATATTCTGCTGGAAAAGTCCCTGAATGACATCGGCGTTTTTATCGATTCGATCATCATCGGCCAGGCCGAAATAACCGCTCAGGCGATCACCTATTACTAATACCGATTGTGAGATTCTTTATTCTCAGGCAGGTCTTTGTTTTTACAACGCAAGGACTCGAAGGATTTTGCCCGATTTCCTTTTCCCCAGCCGGATTCTACTTTAACAACGAATCAAGCGAATTAAACGAAAAAAAACATCAAGCGTCAGGTTGTACTATTTGGGTTTAAAATTTTATTAAACGTAATTCGCTTGTAATTATAAACCCCTTTGTATTTCCCCTGTTACAGGGGAAAATTAATGGATCTTGACTAATTTTATTCTTTAATCCATATTCTTCAGTATTTAGGAACAAAAACTTACAAGTCCCCCTGTCTACCACGATGAAGTTATTATTTTCCAATACATCTTTTCCTCAACGTCACTAACAAATTCCCGGGGAAACGATCATATTTCATCTCAATACCGCCTTCGGAACCAGTCCGCTCATGTCCCCCTGTAACAGGGGGACCACAGGGGGTCGTAAAAATTGAAAAAGCATTGTTGTTTTACCCAACTTATTACCGGGAATGAAGTTCTCGTCGGGAAATCTCCGGCATTTGTCCTTCAAAATAGCGTTACTGCAGGGTCCGGAGACCCTGCAGGATCAGAGTTTGTAAAAAAACAGAGCGAAGCAGAACATTTCCCCCAAAGTTCCTTAATGATTCGAAC
>JAADGP010000134.1 GCA_013152315.1 FCB group bacterium | reverse complement strand
TTGTGGTACCAGTCCACCCATTCGCCGTGCTTCATTCCCCGGCGATATGATCGTTTGCCGCTATAACTGCCGTCTTCGAGGTAGGCGTACCAATTACCGTGTTTGAGCCCGTCCTTGTACGAAGGCTCCTCCTTGACTTGCCCGTTGGGATAATATTCGTATTCGAAGGTATCGAACAAATTTCCCATACGATATTCTTCAAATCGTTTTTGTCCACTTTTATCCCAGTAAGTCCAAAGCAGGTGCTTTTTGTCCCGCTCAAAATTCCCTTCCGTTTTGGGCTCACCATCGGGCCACCATTCGTAATAGGGGCCTTGCTTTAGGGAATCTTCGTACAGCGTTTCCGTGGCTTTGGTAAACGTCGAATCATACCAGGTAATCCACTTTCCATCCGGTTTCCCTTTTTTGTATTCCCGCACGCGGGCTTTTTTCCCGTTTTCGAAATACCGAATCCATTTGCCGTGCCTCAGGCCGTTTTTATAGGCCGGGACTTCCACCACCTGACCATTGGGGTAATATTCCATCCGCATTGAGAAGATCAGGGTCCCATTCCGATATTCCTCGTACAAATCGGGAGTACCGTTTTTGTACGTGATCCACAGAAGGTCCTTGCGATTATTGTGATAATTACCCTCAACCAGCAGGGTGCCGGAGGAATCCCATTCAAAAAATTCGCCTTCAAGGCTGTCGTTCACAACTTCCCGGAGAAAATGTTTAATCCCGTTGGGATACCAGACGATTTGTTTCCCGTTTTCCACACCGTTTTTGAAAGTGCGTTGTTCCTTCTTTCGTCCCGAACTATCGTACCATACCCAATTACCGTGACGGATTCCATCCTTATAGTATAATTCCTCGCGTGGATACCCGTTTGAGTACCAGCGGGATTGTTTCCCGTTTAATTTGCCTTTTTTATAGGAGGCTGCCTCTGTTTTCGTCCCCAGTGAATCGAAAACTTCATAGGTACCGTGCAATTGACCATTTTGATACTCTTTCCGGTAACGCACGGTGCCGTCGGCGTACCAGCCAATCCACAGCCCATGGGGCAGTCCGTCTTTGAATAACGGCTGTTCCTTAAGCTGACCGTTGGGGTATTTCGCTTCGGTATATTCGGCAATCAGTTGGCCTTCATCGTAATATTGGTAGGATTTGATTCCCGCTGAGTCCAGCGATGTCCAGATCCCGTGGGCTTTGCCTTTTCGGTACTGCTCCTCGCGGATGATGGTTCCCGATGTGTCATAAAAGAACCAGGACCCTTCGGGTTCACCGCGCCGATACGATTTTTCGGCAATTTTATTCCCCAGTGAGTCGTATTCGGACCAAAGGCCAGCCGGTTGATTCTTATCGTAATAGCGAATGGATTTTACATTCCCGTCGGGATACCACTCTTGCCAGGCACCGGATAATTGTCCCTTAACGTAGGTATACGACTTCCGGATATGACCGTTGGGATACCACGACTTCCAGGTGCCCGCGGGTTGTCCTTTCAGGTATTCCCGCACGGATTTTTTAATCGTGTCGGCGCCGGCAATCAAAAGGGTGTCGATCGTCGTTTCTGCCAACGTTGCGGTATCGCTCCCGGCTTTAATTTGTGCCGGACTATCTGCGGTCCGGATAGTATCCGTGAAAATAACGGACGTAATGGTATCGGTCAGGTTCGCGGTGAGGGAGTCAGACATGATTTCGGTGGTATCGATTGTCAGGGGGGAGGTGTCGACTTCCGCGCCCCATACCAGGGTTCCGGTTTCGCTTACCATCAGGTCGGTAGTGTCGGTTGGTGGGGTCACGATTTCGGTAGTGGGCTCGGTCGCCATTGAATCGGAAACGGCCATTGGTTCATAATAAGTAATGTAACGAACCCGGATCGTGTCCATGGTACTGCCGGATTTCCGAACCTGGGCTTCGACGATTAGCCTGCCGTATTGGTCTTTATTGATTACCTGTTGGATTTCGGGGCCACAACCGGCGAACAATAGTAGCAGATAATAAAAAATAAGAGGGGAAACGCTCCTTAGGTTTAAGGGAAAAACGGTAAGAAGTGGATTGGACTTCGGGGACGGTTGAATCATACTAATGTTATCGATGGCTCAAATTACGACTTAAAGAAGATGCAAGACACTTTGAAAGTGGTAGCCAAATACTTAAAGATCAACGCCCGAGTGATTCCCTCTTGAGAGGGGCTCCCGCACCAGGCGGGAGACGGGGCCTGTCAGGCGTAGCGCAGCATAGCCTGATGTGTGTCGGGGATTTGCATTTTTAACCTGTGTTTTGATGAACAATTGAAATTACCGAACAGGAAACGTCCCTGACACACTCACTCCGGGGGATTTATATGTCGTCCCTACGGGACTTGTCCTGAAGTTGGATTAAACGCTATAAATATTCTGTCCCTGACGGGACAGGATCGGGGTCGTGACAACATCCTGATTTCAAACATTCCAAAAGTTACAGGATTTAAATAACAGGTATCAGTGAAAGAACATCCCGTTTGGTCTATGAGAATAAAGACAAATCCATGATTCGCTGTATTGTCGTTATTTCATTATTGAATCAACGCCCTTTGTGTACCTGTTTGATTTTGCCGAAATAATAAACTTGAATCTTAATTTAATATCCTATACTATTTGTCGTAGAGGTCGTCATGAGTCCGCAGCGGTTTTACAAATGGTTATGGGTATTTGTTCTTTTGAATGTCGCAGGTTCCTGTTCGTTTGCAAGTGAAGGAATCGGGTCACCGTTCTTATTATCCCCTTCACAGTCAATTGTTGTTCAGGATAGTGCCGCCTTATCCGCAAAAACAACAGGAACGATAAACGTCATCACCGTGTCCGGCGTGATCAATCCGGTATCAGCGGAGTTTATTTTGAAGTCCATAGAAAGGGCAGAGGCGGAAAAGGCCCAAAGCCTGGTAATAAAAATCGATACTCCGGGCGGACTAATGGAAGCGATGCGGGATATTGTTAAGGGAATCATGGGCGCGGATGTTCCGGTGATTGTTTATGTCGCGCCCGGCGGGGCGCGGGCGGCATCGGCCGGAGTGTTTATTACCATGGCGGCCCATATTGCCATTATGGCTCCCGGGACTAATATCGGGGCGGCGCATCCGTTAATGATGGGGGCGGTGCCCGGAATGCCCAATGACACCAGCGGTACATTGATGGACAAGGTCACCAACGATGCCATTGCTTATTTGCAATCGATCGCCGAAAAACGAGGTCGCAATGTGGAGTGGGCAAAGGAAGCCGTACTCAACAGTAAATCAATTACCGCGCGGGAAGCGCTGACCTTGGGTGTCATCGATACCCTGGCGGAGGGATTGCCGGAAGTATTGCAATATATCGATGGTAAAGAGGTCGAGGTTTCGTCGGGTCCGGTGGTCATCGCATCACGGGGGGCTGCCGTTCAAATAATTGAAAAGGGATTACGGTACCGTGTATTGGATCGTATTTCTGATCCGAATATCGCTTACATTTTACTCCTGTTGGGTATTTACGGTATCTTTTTCGAGCTTTCGAACCCGGGGGCCATTTTCCCCGGTGTTTTGGGGGCGATTTCCTTAGTTCTGGCCTTTTTTTCTTTTCAAATGTTGCCGGTTAATTACGCGGGATTGGCCCTGATGGCGATCAGTATTATTCTCTTCATTCTGGAAATCAAAATAACGAGTTACGGCCTGTTGAGTATCGGCGGCGTAGTTACCCTGTTGCTGGGATCGTTAATGTTGTTTGAAAGCCCCGATCCGCTTATGCGTGTTTCGTGGAAAGTAATTATTCCGACCGTGGTTTTTACCGCCCTGTTTTTTCTGTTTGCCGTGGGATTTGCAATCAAGGCGCAACGGAAACCGACAATTACCGGCGCGGCGGGAATGGTGGGATTAATCGGCAGATGTGTAACCGATATTGATCCGAAAGGTCAGGTTTTGGTACAGGGAGAAATCTGGCAAGCTGTCAGCGATCGGAAAATACCGTCCGGAACTTCCGTAAAAGTTAAATCAATTAACGGGATGGTTTTATTCGTTGAAGCGGTGGATTAGGGGGCTCATTTTGATAATCCAATTTATTGAACGAATCATAATTATGTAGCAGAAAAGGAGGGGAACCATGGATTCCATGATAACATCAAGTGTCATTGCGGTTTTGGTTGTAATGGTTTTAGCGGCGTCAATAAGGGTGCTGCGTGAATATGAGCGGGGCGTGGTCTTTCGGTTAGGGCGATTGGCCCATGGTTTCGGCGCCCGGGATGGACTGGCGACCGGGCCGGGACTCATTTTTTTGATTCCCATTATTGATCGCATGGTGCGGGTCAGTTTAAGGACGGTGGTGTTGGATGTCCAGCCACAGGATATTATTACCCGCGATAACGTTTCTCTGAAAGTAAATGCGGTAATCTTTTTTCGCGTAATTGACGCGACCAAGGCCGTCCTGGCTGTTCAGGATTATTACTTTGCCATTACTCAAATCGCCCAAACTTCCTTGCGCAGTATTTTGGGACAGGTGGAACTGGATGAATTGTTAGCCGAACGCGAAAAAATAAACCGAAAATTGCAAAGTGTGATTGACGAACAAACCGACCCCTGGGGAATCAAAATTTCCACGGTGGAAATCAAGCATGTTGATTTGCCGATGGAAATGCAACGCGCGATCGCCAAACAGGCCGAAGCAGAAAGGGAACGGAGAGCCAAGGTCATCCATGCCGAAGGTGAATTCCAGGCCGCTGCCAAACTGGCTGAAGCAGCTACCGTATTATCGGAGAATAATGCGGCAATACAACTACGTTTCCTGCAAACCCTGACCGAAGTTGCCACGGAAAAAAATTCAACGCTGATTTTCCCGCTTCCGATTGACCTGTTTACACCGTTTCTGGAACGGGCGAAAAAGGAACGGCAGGAATCATCGCAAGGGAATGGAAATAATCCGGTGTAATATGAAGTGTTATTATGGTAGAAGTACGTTACCTGAGTCAGTAGGGGCTCTTCGCCACAATGGAATGTTCAACTTTCAGGATTACCGGAGTCACACGAGTCCCTGTACGGGAGTGCTTTTTCCTGTTATTCCTTATGTTATTGTTAATCCGAATATTCACCCCAGCCACAACTGCCGGTCCAGACTCCGGTATTGAATTGCTTCACTGACATGGTGGGATTGAATATCGGTGGCTCCGTCCAGGTCGGCTATGGTCCGGGATACTTTCAGGACACGGTCATAAGCCCGCGCCGAAAGTCCCAGTTTGTCCATGGCCGTTTTCAGCAATTCCGTAGCCGGGGCGTTTAACCGGCAATAGGTTTTAAGTTCGTTGGGTTGCATTTGGGCGTTGGCAAACATCCCGGGGGAATTTTCGAACCGTTGTAATTGAATTTGCCGGGCAGCCTGAATGCGGGACTTGATCGTTTCCGATTTCTCACCCGGTTTTTTCTCGGCCAATTCGGAAAATTGAACGGCGGGGACTTCGATATGGATATCAATCCGGTCCATGAGCGGACCGGAGATCCTGGCCATGTAACGTTGGATCATCTGCGGGTTGCAGGTGCATTCGTTGTTGGGGTCGGTCCGGTAGCCGCAGGGACAGGGATTCATCGCGGTAATCAGCATGAAACGGGAGGGATACGTCAGTGATACGGTGGCGCGGGAAATGGTTACGACACCATCTTCCAGTGGTTGGCGCATAACTTCCAGTACATTCTTCTTGAATTCGGGAAGTTCATCCAAAAATAAGACCCCGTTATGGGCCAGACTTACTTCCCCCGGTCGGGGGACGGTACCGCCGCCGATTAACCCGGCATCGCTGATGGTGTGATGGGGCGACCGAAAAGGACGCGTCGCGATCAGGCCCTGGTCGTCCGGCAAATAACCGGCTACCGAGTGAATCTTGGTTGTTTCCAACGCCTCGTCCAGGGTAAGATCGGGGAGAATGGTCGGCAATCGTTTGGCGAGCATGGTTTTTCCGCTCCCCGGGGGGCCGATCATAATTACGTTATGTCCCCCGGCAGCCGCCACTTCCAGGGCCCGTTTTACTTGTTCCTGACCTTTGACATCGGCAAAGTCCACCGGGTAATGCCGGTGTTGCCGAAACAACGACGACCGGTCCACTTTTACCGCCTTGATGGAGGTTTCGTCGTTGAGGATCGAAATAACCTCGTTCAAACTGGACACACCGGCCACTTTGATACCGTCAACAACGCCCGCTTCCCGGGCATTTTCCACGGGCAATATGATTCCGGGAATTCCTTCATTCCTGGCGCAGATGGCGATCGATAAGGCTCCTTTTATCGGTCGTAGAGATCCGTCTAACGCCAATTCACCCATTAAGAGAAGTTTATCAAAATAGGTACGTTTAACAACCCCCATGGCGGCTAAAATTCCGATTGCAATCGGTAAATCAAAAGCGGACCCTTCCTTGCGAATATCGGCCGGCGCCAGGTTGACGGTTATGTACTTGTAGGGGAAACGGTATCCGCTGTTTTTGATTGCCGCCTTAACCCGCTCCTTGCTTTCCTTAACCGCCCCCTCAGGCAGGCCCACGGTCATGAAACGGGCCAATTTGGCTCCCGACAGGTGAGCTTCGACTTCAACAATATAGGCGTCTATTCCTAAAATAGCACTACTTAATACTTTTGCTAACATATTATCTCCCCGATCATAGAATTAATTTTAATAAGCTATATAATACCACGTATTTATGGCCGTTTAAATCTTCAGAATTACATATCGTTTTCCTTTTATATAATGATGAATATTTTTAAAAAATGCTTAACTGAGAAAGAGTGATCTCAACCTGAATTATTTAATATTATGAACATGTTATCGCGCCTTGTACTGCGAGATAAGGGATAAGCAGGTATAATATTGAATCGCGTACCAGGTAAAATAGAATAAAAACCGAAACAATCTTCCAGCCTTTTTTCTTTATCAATAAACGGTAACCTCCATCGCGTTTGATATCGAGCCAGGTTTGAATAAACTTTGGTTTGTAAAAGGCCATAATAATTCGGGATATTTACGGATAAACGGACTTTATTATGATCAGTCTTTCAGTTTTATTTTGTCGAATTTCAGGTTTTCGTATTTTTCCCAAATAGTTTCGCCGGCGGCCTGTTGAAAACGAAAAGCGAAGGCCAAAGCCTCGTAAAAGGGACGATCTAAAAATTCTTCGTGGCTATAGTATTCGTCAATCCAGCCGACGAATTCCTTTAGATCGGTTTCTTCCAGTTGATCAAAAATTCCGAATACCATATCCGCCCGGTTGTCAAAATACCAGGTCGTGAGTTCGTTGTAACCCAATTCGTGTTTTAATTGTTCATAGGTTTCGTACACCTGGGTTAAATAGGAGAATAAATAAATCTCTTTCTCTTCCTGGGTTAAAGTTTTCCAATAAACAACAATAGGCGAAGGGGTTGGTTCTTTTATTTCCTGCGCGAAAGATAATTGCAACAGGACCAGGATGGATACTACATAGCGCATGTTAACCTCCCTTGTTAACCTCGTTTTCGTATTGCCGGATCATTTCTTCCAAACGATCAATGGCTTCTTCCTCTTGGACTTTCCCAATATTTTTCCCCCGGTAATATAAATGACCACTGCCTTTTCCGAAAGCAATACCCAGGTCGGTATGGCTGGCCTCGCCGGGGCCGTTAACGGCACACCCCATCAAGGCGATTGACATGGGTGTTTTGATGTGTTTCAAACGTTTTTCCATTTCGCTTGCGATGGCAATCAAATCCACTTCCAGGCGTCCGCAGGTGGGACAGGCCACGATCGTAACCCCCCTGCTGGCCAGTCCCAGGGATTTCAGAATTTCAAATCCCACGTGTACTTCTTCCACGGGATCGTCGGTTAAGCTGACACGAATTGTGTCCCCGATACCCTCCGCCAGGAGGGTGCCGATGCCTACGGCTGATTTGATAGTCCCTGACCTGGTGGGTCCGGCTTCGGTAACTCCCAGATGGAGCGGGTAGTCAAA